>DAOTWP010000265.1:0-12137 GCA_034435675.1 Anaerolineae bacterium | reverse complement strand
TACTATCGTTCTCCTGACGACCGCCCAGACTGATTCACAGGTGAATGCCGTGCTGCACGCGCAGATCGGCGAAGGGGTGGGACACATGGCGGCGTACCTCAAGTCGCGGTTGGCGTAGCGCGATCCGGCGATCATAATGTGTGTTTCCGACACAGCCTGCGCTGGCACGGTGGGAGCAGTGTTACTGCCAGCATCGCCCAGCGGTTTCTGCGTCGCTTCTGAAACCAGCGTCAATCGTGCCGACTGGGCCAGTTCGTCGGCTTGAGCATTTTGCTCACGCGGTATTCAGGTGAGTGTGACCGTGTGCTGTTCGAGTAACGCCTGAAGCTGCTGCCACAGGTCGAGATTGGCAACCTGTTCGCCTCGTGCGTTCTTCCAGTCGCGTTTCAACCAATCCACCAGCCACTCGTTCACGCCGCGCACAACGTAATTGGAGTCGCTGAAAAGCTGCACCGACGATCCTGCCTGTTTGAGTGCCTTCAACGCTTCGATGACTGCGGTAAGCTCCATCGCGTTCACAGTGGTATTCGTCGCACTGCCCTGTAAGACCCGTTGATGTTCGCCGCATTGGAGAACTGCTGCCCAGCCACCGATAGGTGTCTGCGTCTCACAACTGCCGTCCGTATGGATGATGATCGGGTTCATGTCAAACTCCGTGTAATTCAATTTGTAATGTGATAAGGAAAAAAGGTTCCGGTTTCATCACCGACTGTTGCGAACTTCACCGATAGCCCCGAAGCCAATGCCGTGATGCGCTGCCACCTTTTCCAGAATTTCGACCAGAAGGTAACGGTGACAGTGTTTCGTAGTATCGTGCGTGTCACGGCAGTAGCAGCACACGATCAGTTCATCGCTGCTCAGAGCCTCCAGAAAAGCGGTTGGATTCGCCTGATAACGCTGCCGCATCAACGCTGTGTACAGCTCGACATAGGTTTGCCACGAAATCATGTTGTGCTTCGATGCCATGACCATCTTCCACGTCGGCGCGAACACCGCACCCAAGCCCGTGCCGTTTTTCACTGTCGTATTCAGCACGCGCTGTCCGATATGACCCTGATAATCAATCCGCGCTGTTCCCACACGGCAAATGTGTTTTGCTATATCAGCCATATCAACTACTCCTGACTGAGAAAAGACGAAATGAAAAACGCTCTTACGCGCAGGTTGCCGCCCGAATGCGCCCCGGCATCCCTTTCAAGATGACCACGAGACGTTGACCTTTCCGGTAAGCAGTTTCTTGTTCCTCACTGCTCCATCCGCGACGATCTGCGCTCGATGTTCTGTGTGCAGCTTGCCAAAACAGCGTTTCATAACCTCCTTCGGAGAAACGCTGTTCCACATCACAGGATTGAGAGCGGTTGATACTGCGGGACATTGCGACCATCTGTAGGAGTTCGTCGGGGCACAGTGGCTCCGGGAAAACTTACGACGCGCCCTTTCGAGCTAACGCGGCCTGGCTAACGACACATCCGTCTGATCGATAACCCGCATGTATTTTTGTTAAGCGGCATTTCTGCACAGGTCTTACCACGTCGGGGTTCCCCGCTGCTCACCCGAAGGGCGGCATGGGTTTGCGATGAGAGAAACGGCGCAAGCCAGAAGCAAACCCGTAGCCGCACCCGCTTGCGGCTGTGAGACAGCGGGGTGACGTGGTACTGTGCAGGTTGAAATGCAGCGAAAAACATGCGGAGAGAGCAGAGACGGCGTGGAGATCGGGCTAAGGTGATAAGGGAAGTAAATGTTTTAGAGGCAGACTCATATCGAACTTCTCTAGGGGGGATTAACCAGGCGATAGCCCACTCCAGGCTCTGTCAGGATGATTTCAGGCAGCGCGGGATTCATTTCAATTTTCTGACGCAATTGGGCAAAGTACACGCGCAGATAATGGGTTTCCTGAACATACTCCGGCCCCCAAACTGCCCGTAAGATTTGCTGATGGGTCAGCACTTTGCCGGCATGTTGAATCAAGAGTCGCAGCAGCGCATATTCGGTAGGTGTGAGCTTGATGGCTTCGCCATTCACACTGACGAGACGACGTGCCAGGTCTACATGCAAATGACCGCTGGTAAAGGTCGCTTCCTGCGGCTGAGGTTGGGCGTGACGCCGGGCGGTGCGGATGCGTGCCAGCAGTTCGTCCATGCTAAAGGGCTTGGTCAGGTAATCATCTGCCCCGGCATCCAGCGCCGCCACTTTATCGCGGTCACTATCGCGCACCGAGAGAATAATGACCGGAGTTTGTGTCCATTCGCGCAGGCGCTTGAGTACCTCCAGCCCATCCATATCGGGCAGTCCCATATCGAGAATGACCAAATCGGGTCGTAGCTGCGCGGTTTTGATGATGCCCTCTTGCCCAGTGGCAATTTCATGAACACGATAACCGTTCGCCTCCAGGCTGATTCGCAGAAAACGGCGAATCTGCACCTCATCATCAATAATCAAAATCTGCAATCCGTCGCTCATGTAACCGCCTCTTTCACGGGCGGCGGGGCAGTCGTCAACGGCAACCGAATGATGAACTGTGCGCCCCCGTCATCCGCATTTTCGGCACTCAGGCTGCCACCATGTGCCTCAATCAGACCTCGACTGATGGACAGCCCCAGCCCGGTACCACCGGCTGCCGTTCCCGAAACACGATAGAACTTATCAAAAATACGTTCCAGATCATCCGGCGGGATACCTGCACCAGAATCGCTGACCCGGATTTCAATTATTTGCGCCTGCTGCCTGGCTGTAATCGAAATCGGCGTTCCGTCTGCCGTATAATGACAGGCATTGTCCAACAGGTTCACCAGCACCTGTTCCAGCAGCACAAAATCCGCCTGAATCAGCGGCAGCGACGGGGCAGCATCAATGGTTAGCGGACGTTCATCCAATTCCTGTTCCAGATTCTTGACAGCGACCCCGATCACTTCGCTGACATCGCACCAGTCACGTTTCAACTGCAACCGTCCACTTTCCAGCCGCGACATATCCAGCAAGTTTTCGACCAGTCGATTCAGCCGTCCGGCAGCGCTCTGGATATTGCGTGTGAGTTCTAAACGGGCAGCTTCCTTCGCACTGGTGGGCGTATCCAGCAGACTGCTGGCGGCACCCATGATCGCCGCAATGGGCGTGCGAAGTTCATGCGAAATCGAGTTGAGCAGGGTCGTGTAGAGCCGTTCTGATTCTTTGAGCATGGCGGATTGTTCCGCCGCTTCGTCCAACAGTTCGCGTTCAATTACCAGTGCAATCTGATTGATGAAGGTTTCGAGTAGCGCTTCCTGATCAAAGGACAGTCGCTCTGTCTGGCGGGCACGGATGCCGACCACGCCAACCGTGCGCGTCGCGGTATTCAACGGAATGAACTGCACGGTTGATAACGGCAGGGTATCAGTGAACCGTCCGGCGGGTTTGCCGTTGTCGTATGCCCACAGCCCCACGCTGAATTCCTTTTCGTCCAGCGTCACGGTGCTGCACGCATGGGGTGTCAGCGCGGTTTGTTCACCCTGGGGCAGCAGCACTGCCACCTCAGCATCAAAGACCTGTCCAATCTGGGCGGTGGCGGTTCGCAGCACATCATCCATATTGACAGCCGCTGCGATTTCGTGTGCCAGCGCATACAGCGCCATCGTCCGATCCGCATTGTTACGTGCCTGACGTTCCTGCGTTCGCAGTTTGGCGGTCAGATTCCCTGTGAAAATCGCAATGGCGAAATAGAGTACAAACAGGATGACATCTTCGGCGTGTGAAATCTCGAAGGTAAAGCGCGGCTCGATGAACAGGAAATTCCAGGAAACCGCACTGACAGCCGCCGCCAGCAGTGCCGGACCGCGCCCGATATAAATCGCAATGAGCAGCACTGCGAGCAGTTCAATCAAGCCCACCGCCTGATAGCCCATAAGCGGCAGTGCAATCAGGTTCAGCGCAGTGGCGGCTGCAACAAGCGCGGCTGCCAGTACATATTGCGTCCAGATCGAATGCTGGGCTGGTGCTGTGAACCGACGCGCCTGCTCCGATTCGGGCTTATCTCCGGTGACGACGTAAATATCAATATCGCCGCTGGCACGAATGAGATGGTCAACCAATGACCCCCCGCGCAAAAAATCCTGCACCGGATGACGCAGCGGTTTACCGACCACAAGCTGGGTGACATTGCGCTGCCGCGCCAGCCGCAGCAAGCCATCGCTGACATTGCTCCCGGAGGTCACCACCACTTCGCCGCCTAAGTTACGCACCAGCGCCAGGTTATCTGCCAGACGTTTTTTCTGTTCGGCGGTCACTTCATCCGGTGTTTCGATGTACGCTGCCAGCCAGGGCGCTTCGAGGTTATACGCCATGCGCCGCGTCCAGCGAATCAGGCGTTCGGAGAACGGGCTGGGTCCCACCGCCACCAGCAGGCGCTCACCGGATTTCCATGGACCCGCGATCTGCTTAACGCGCATGTAATCCTGAAGCTGGTGATCGACTCGTTCGGCAGTCAAGCGCAGCGCCATTTCACGCAGCGCGGTCAGGTTGCCGACGCGGAAGAAATTGCTGGCAGCCGTCTCGATGCGCTCTGGCGTATAGACTTTGCCTTCTGCCAGCCGCTTTCGCAGGTCTTCAGGTGAAAGGTCAACCAGTTCGATTTCGTCTGCCAGATCAAGAATCGAGTCTGGCACCGTTTCATGAACCGTGATACCGGTGATTTGGCGGACGGCATCGGCACGGCTCTCAAAGTGCTGGACGTTGATCGTCGTATAGACGTTGATACCGGCTTCCAGGAGTTCTTGCACATCCTGATAACGCTTGACATGGCGTACACCGGGGACATTGGTATGCGCCAGTTCATCGACGAGTACCGTATGTGGCAGCCTCTGGAGGATAGCATCGGTATCCATCTCGTCCATGAGCGTGCCGCGATACTCGACCTGTTGGCGCGGCACAATCTCCAAATCAGCTAACAGAGCTTCAGTTTCGGCGCGTTTATGCGTTTCCACATAGCCGACGACGATGTCGACCCCCTCAGCCTTTGAGCGACGGGCGGCTTCCAGCATAGCGTAGGTTTTGCCGACCCCTGCTGCCATACCGAAGAAAATTTTGAGCTTGCCGCGCTGCTCACGCGATTCATCTTTTTGAATCGCCGCTAACAGGGCATCGGGGTCTGGTCTATAATCGTCCATTGCGTCTCTCTCATTACCTTCAGGTCTATTCTAAAGCATCCAGCGCCAGGTTGAGCAGCAGCACATTCACCCGTTCTTGCCCCAAAAAGCCCAACTGCGGCGCTTCTACCAGACGATCAATGAGCGTCATGACCTGTGCCTCCTCCAGTCCCCGCGCCGCCGCGACCCGCCCCACCTGCAAGCGGGCAGCTTGCGGGCTGATATGCGGGTCAAGTCCACTGCCCGAAGCGAACAGCATTTCAATCGGCACAAATGTCAGGGTGTTGGTCATATTATGGGCTGTGCTGAACACCCCGGCACGTTCGTTTACCGCTGTCTGAAGCGTTGTGCTGGTGGGCGCAAGATTGCTGCCACCAGAAGGCAGCGGATTGTAGTTGACTGCCGAGGGACGCGACCAGAAGTAGCGCGGGTCGCCGTTCATATACTGTCCGATGAGCGATGAGCCGACAACCGTTTCGCCATTACGAATCAAACTGCCATTTGCCTGTTCCGGGAAAAATACCTGTGCCACTGCTGTGATGACCAGCGGGTAAATCACACCTGTGATGATCGTGAGTACCAACAGCATTCGCAGCGCCGGCAAGATCATTTTCAACATGAGCAAGACTCCTTTATGCCAACCCAATGGCAGTAATCATCAGGTCAATCAGCTTGATGCCCACAAACGGCACAATCAAGCCACCTAAGCCATAAATCAAGAGGTTGCGCTGCAAAACCGCCGCCGCGCCCATCGGCTTGTAATTCACACCCCGTAGCGCCAATGGGACAAGTGCAATAATAATGAGCGCGTTAAAAATCGTCGCGCTCAGAATGGCGCTCTGTGGTGAGGACAATCCCATCACATTCAACGTCGCCAGCGGACCCGCCTCATCAGCACCCGCTGCATACAGCGTGCCGAACAGCGCCGGGATGATGGCAAAATATTTAGCAACGTCGTTAGCAATGCTGAAGGTGGTCAAAGCGCCGCGTGTCATCAGTAGTTGTTTACCAATTTCGACCACTTCAATCAGCTTGGTCGGGTCGCTGTCGAGATCAACCATGTTCCCGGCTTCGCGGGCAGCCTGCGTTCCCGTGTTCATCGCCACGCCCACATCCGCCTGTGCCAGCGCCGGGGCATCATTCGTGCCGTCCCCGGTCATCGCTACCAGATGCCCACCCGCCTGTTCGCTGCGGATGCGTTTGAGCTTGTCTTCTGGCGTAGCCTGCGCCATAAAATCATCCACGCCCGCTTCGGCAGCAATCGCGGCAGCAGTCAGCGGGTTATCCCCGGTAATCATCACCGTGCGAATGCCCATCGTCCGTAGCTGCGCGAAGCGCTCTTTAATGCCGCCCTTCACGATGTCTTTCAATTCAATCACACCCAGTACATCTTTACCTTCAGCCACCACCAGCGGCGTGCCACCTGTTTTGGCGATACCATCTACGGCGTTTTGCAAATCCGCCGGGAATGCTCCACCGAGTGATTCGATGTGTCTTTTGACCGCATCGGAAGCGCCTTTGCGGATGCTGCGGGCAAATTGCCCATCTACCGCTGGAAAATCTACGCCACTCATGCGCGTTTGCGCGGTGAAGGGGACAAATTCTGCCTTCAGTTCGTGCAGCTCGCGCCCGCGCAGCCCGAATTTCTCTTTCGCCAGCACCACGATGCTGCGCCCTTCAGGGGTTTCATCTGCCAGTGAGGATAACTGCGCCGCATCTGCTAATTTATCTGCTGTAACGCGCCCCGCCGGGATAAAGTTGGTCGCCATGCGATTGCCCAGCGTGATCGTGCCTGTTTTATCCAGCAGCAGCACATCAATATCGCCAGCCGCCTCGATAGCGCGTCCACTGGTCGCCAGCACATTGCGTTGAATCATCCTGTCCATGCCGCTGATGCCAATGGCACTCAACAAACCGCCAATGGTGGTAGGGATGAGGCACACCAGCAGCGCAATCAATACGGGAACCGTTGCCGCTGTTTCGGTGATGCCTGACTCGGTTTCGCTGTAGGCGGCGAAGGCACGCAGCGAGACCACCGCCAGCAGGAAGATGATCGTCAGCCCGGAGAGCAGAATCGTCAGCGCGATTTCGTTAGGGGTCTTCTGGCGTTTTGCCCCTTCCACCAGCGCAATCATCCGGTCTAAAAAGGTGCTGCCCTGCTCGGAAGTAATGCGAATCACGATGCGGTCACTGAGTACCCGTGTGCCGCCCGTGACCGCGCTTCTATCGCCGCCACTTTCGCGGATGACTGGAGCCGATTCGCCCGTGATTGCGCTTTCATCCACGCTGGCAATGCCTTCGACCACTTCACCATCGCCGGGGATGACATCGCCCGCTTCACACACGACCAGATCGCCTTTTTTCAACTGCGAAGCCGGGACACGTTCTTCTTTGTTGGTGCTGTTCAGGTTGCCATTGAGCAACCGCCGTGCCATCATCTGTGTGCGCGTTTTGCGGAGGCTGTCCGCCTGTGCCTTGCCGCGTCCCTCTGCCATCGCCTCGGCAAAGTTGGCGAACAGCACCGTGAACCACAGCCACAGTGTAATTTGCAGGTTGAAGCCCAAATCATCGGTGTGCCCGGTGAGTACATCGCGGATGAGCAGTGCCGAGGTCATCAGTGCGCCGACGCTGACCACCAGCATCACCGGATTCTTAAGCTGCTGGCGCGGGTCAAGCTTGCGGAAAGCGTCCAGCACTGCCCGGCGTAGGATCGCTCGTTCAAAGAGCGGACGCGCTTTCATGGTGGTTTGTCCAGCCATAATTATTCTCCTCCGACTAAAACGCACGTCCGGCATTCAGCAGTAGTTGTTCAACGATGGGTCCCAGCGCCAGCGCCGGAAAAAACGTCAAGGCACCGACAATCAGAATGACAGCAATCAGCAGCCCGACGAACAATGGGCTGTCCGTTGGAAACGTGCCAGGAGAAGGCGGCGCGGCTTTTTTCGTCACCATGCTCCCGGCAATCGCCAGCACAGGCACAATCACCCCGAAGCGTCCAATCCACATGGCAATGCCCAGCAGAATATTGTAAAAAGGCGTGTTTGCATTCAACCCGGCGAAGGCACTGCCGTTGTTACCCGCCGCTGATGTAAAGGCGTAGAGGATTTCGCTGAAGCCGTGTGGCCCAATGTTCGCACGGCTGGATAAGCCCGCATCGGTGACCGATGCCAACGCTGCGAACAATAAGATACTGGCGGAAGGCAGCAGCACCGCGATAATTGCCATCTTGATTTCACGCGCTTCAATCTTCTTGCCTAGATATTCCGGCGTGCGCCCGACCATCAGTCCGGCAATAAACACCGTCAGGATGACAAAAATCAACATGCCATATAAGCCCGCGCCTACCCCACCGAAGATGACTTCACCAAGCATGATATTGAGCATGGCAATCCCGCCCGCCAATGGACTGAAACTGCTGTGCATGGCGTTCACCGAGCCGTTAGAAGCAACCGTCGTTGCCGCACCCCACAAGATACTGTTGGCGATGCCAAAGCGCGTTTCTTTGCCTTCCATGGCGCTTGCCGTGCCAAACACCGGGTTCGGGCTGTATTCCGCGATGAGCATCACACTAAGCCCGGCCAGCAGTAAGATCAACATGGCGGCAAAAATCACCCAGCCCTGGCGTGTCGAGCCGACCATCTTGCCATACGTATAGGTCAGCGCCGTCGGGATGAGTAGAATTGAGAACATCTGTAAAAAGTTGCTCAACGGCGTGGGATTTTCATATGGATGAGCGCTGTTGGTGTTGAAGAAGCCGCCGCCGTTAGTGCCAAGCTGTTTGATGGCAATCTGTGACGCGGCGGGTCCCTGGGGCAGTGTTTGCGTTTCACCCATCAGTGTGGTTGCTGCCACTGGCGCATTGAAATTCTGAATCACGCCCTGACTAACCAGCAGCAGCGCCAGCACCAGCGAAAGCGGCAGCAGCACATACAGTGTTGCGCGTACCACGTCGCTCCAGAAATTGCCGAGTGTGCGGGCAGTTTTGCGTGCCAAGCCGCGAGTCAACGCGATGACAACGGCAATGCCTGTCGCCGCGCTGACGAAATTCTGCACTGCTAACCCGACCATCTGCGTCAGATAGCCTAGGGTGGTTTCGCCCGCGTAGGACTGCCAGTTGGTGTTGGTCATGAAGCTGGTCGCGGTATTGAATGCCAGTGTCGGTTCGACATTGGGCAAGCCTGCTGGGTTCAGTGGCAGATTGCCCTGAAATACCTGCAAGAGAAATACCGTTAAAAACCCTGCCACATTAAAAACCAACATTGCCAGGGCATACTGCCGCCAACCCTGTTCCTCGTTGGCATTCACACCCGCCAGCCGATAAATCCCGTTTTCTAACGGACGCAGAATCGGCGTAATTAGCGTCCGTTCCCCGCTGAACACCCGTGCCATGTAGCCACCGAGCAGCGGTGTACAGACGATCAATAAGCCAAAATAGACCACGATTTGCAGCAGTTCGAGCGTCATCATGCGCTAAAACCTTTCTGGATACACCAGCGAATACGCCAGATACACCAACAACAGCAGGGCGATCAGCCCGGCGACAACCAGTTCCCAATCCATCAGCGGCTCTCCTTTTTTCTTCATGGCTCATTGTCACGCATTGGGCATCAAATGGGAGTCAGAATATAGAGTAAGGGCATCAGGAAAGTATCAAGAGTGATTCAGAATGGCGATTGCCTGCTGTAGAATCAGGTTATGAAACAATGATTTAACCCGTGATGCGACTTTGAACAGGCTCCAACAACTGCGGGTTTCGGCATGGGCGCTGCTGGCGGTTGCCATCATTACGCTGTGTGCAGTCTTCCTGCGCGATACGCTAACCCTTGCAAATTTCACCATGATCTATCTGCTGCTGGTGGTGATTGTGGCGATTCGCGCCGGGACAGCTCTGGCCTTTCTAACTGCTTTTGTCAGTTTCATGTGTGCCAACTCCCCCCAAGTGAACGCGAGGCAATTATTGCTCGTACATCAAAGCAGCTGCTTGCCCGCTATGCTCGTGAAGATCAATCCCTGACGGTGCAGGTGATGGATGCCGATCACGAAGAGCCAATTGAACTCCCCGCTGGCGCGGTGACACTGCTGCTGGATATTCTGGGGGCGATGGCATCCGGGCAGGGTGTCACGATCATCCCTGAAGATGCTGAACTGACGACCGTGCAGGTTGCCGATATTCTGCATGTGTCGCGCCCGTTCCTGATTAAACTGCTGGATGAAGGGCAAATCCCGTATCGCAGAGTTGGCAAACATCGGCGTATCCGCATGGAAGATGTCATGAACTACAAACGGGCTATCGACCAGCAGCGCGAAGCAGTGCTTGACCAACTGGTAGCGGAGGCTCAGGAACAGGACATGGGATACGACTAGCATGAGCCAACTCGCGGCGCTGCTGGATGCCAATGTGCTGTATCCAGCACCTATTCGGGACATTCTGATGCAGCGAGCAGTCGAAGACCTGTTTCGGGCAAAGTGGACTACCGATATTCACCGGGAGTGGATTGAGGCGCTGCTCAAACATGAACCGCACCGGGATCGCACGGCGTTAGAGCGAACTCGCATGTTGATGGACACAGCGGTTCGGGATGCCCTCATCACCGGCTATGAATCGCTCATCGAAACTTTTGCACTGCCTGACCCGGATGACCGTCATGTGCTGGCTGCAGCAATTGTGGGACGCTGTGATGTGATCGTCACCCAGAATCTATAAGATCTTCCAGAAGATGCGCTCAAACCCTATGGTATTGAAACCCAACATCCTGACGACTTCTTGACGAGCCATCTGAGGCTTGCTCCGGGTAAATTCTGTGTGGCGGTTCGCAAAGTGCGGGCGCGGCTCAAAAATCCACCTTATAGTATTGAGGACTATCTGGCGACTCTGATCCGACAGGGGCTGGTCGTGACCGTCTCGGAACCGGAACAATTCGCCGAACTCATCTAACAGTAGCTTCCACAGAGAGGCACTCAATTTCATTTGATGTGTCTGAAAAACCAGTCAAGCCTGTCAAACCGGTCAAACCAATCAGGATCTCTGACTGGTTGACCGGTCTGATCGCTTTGACTGGTTATTTCGCTGCCTCGTTTTCAACTGACGGTACATCGTAGCGCTGCATCATATCCAGCACTTCGCGTCGTTCGATAGCATAGAGCTTGCCGCCGACATGATGTTTGCGCCGTGACTGGTCAATCAATTGCAGCCGCTTCAGGATATGCCCGATCCACTGGGCATTGCCCAGCTCTTCGACGGATTGTCCCAGCAAACTGCGAATCTTCTCGCGTAAATCGGTTCCCTTCACCCAAACAATTTCATCCGCACTGCGCGTGATAATCTCCAGCGCCTGCAAAACCGCCTCTTCGCGTTCGCTGAGCGACTTGCCTTCGCTGATCTGCTCATCCCATTCTGCCACGTTGGAAATGGCATCCAACAGTCCGACCACACCACCCTGCTCCTCGAAGAACGCCGCCAGCGCGACCAGCGGCGACCACAGCTCGCCGGAGCGGTTATAGAGTTTGTGTAGTTCGGGGCGCTCGAAGTAGTTGGCATACACCGTCTGAAAATGGGTCAATGCCAGCGTGGTCCACCCCCGCGAAAATAGCATAACAATTGCTCCCAGAAAATTAGAATGAGACGACATCAGGAGGAGCAAATGGGACGCAAGAGCCAATACAGCGAAAACTACACACGCGAGGCAGTGGCGAAAGCTGAAGCCAGCGGGAACGTCAGCCAGACAGTTGTTGAGCTGGGGATCAGCACCAGAAGCCTGCACGACTGGATCAAGCAGTTCGGTCAATCGCTGGACATCGGCAATGCCAGCGTGCAGGAACTTTCAGCGCGGGTGCGCCAGTTGGAACGGCAATTGGCGCTGCGTGAGGGGCAGATTGAGGTGCTAAAAAAGGAAGGGAATCGGTTACTCGACTCCCATAGGCATCAAGTTAAGCAAAAGCATGTTCCAGCAACTGAAAAGTAGCGGGGCGTGCTTTTCTCTTTTGGATGACACAGCGGCGAAGCGTCGGCAAGATCGAATG
>DAOTWP010000264.1:0-26349 GCA_034435675.1 Anaerolineae bacterium | reverse complement strand
GGTAATACAGGCGCGTAAAGGGCACGTTCATGGCGTCCGCCACTTGCTGCACGGTGCGCGGCTGGTTTGCCAGCAGTTGAATGATTCGCGTGCGTACCGGATCAAAGTACACTTTCAATGTCTCAATATCGCTGAGCAGGCGTTCGGGATCAGGCTGAGGTGCATCCTGTGGAGCGTGCCGGAAGGCGTGATCACTGGGCATTATTAGAGTCCTGAAAAAGAGTCCCCATTCCAGGCTACTATAGCGTAAAACGCTACTAAAATAGAGTCACATTTCCCAGGTTGTTCGGGAACCAAATAACAGGTTTGCCGGACTCTCATCATATGAAACTTCCGGTGTACTGCGCCAGCCGCCGCTGCACGGGCAGCAAACCGGGTTCAATGGTACAGTACAGGCATTGTCAGACCTCACGACGTTCTATTCTTGTGGATTTTCAGGAGAAAACCATGCGGATTGTAAAATTCAGCCTGCTGGCAGGCGCGCTCCTGCTGCTGTGTGCCGCACCGGCGCTGGCGCAAACGCACCTGCCGCCCACGTTCACCCCGACTAGCTGCTGGTTCGACGAACCTGCCGATTATGATGTGGCATGCGGCTGGGTGAATGTGCCCGAAACCCGTGCCGACGCCAAAAGCCCTGAAATCCAGCTTGCGGTGGCGGTGTTTTACAGCAACAGCCGTAACCCCGAAGCCGATCCGATCATCTACCTTGACGGCGGTCCGGGCGGCAGTTCCATCGAAAATCTGCCGGATTCAATCGATAATTCCTTTGCGCCATTTCTCGACCTTGACCGCGATTTCATCTTCTTTGACCAGCGCGGGATTGGCGTTTCGCAGCCCGCGCTGGACTGCCCCGAACTGGATGAACTGACGCTCGACCTGCTGGACGACGCGCTGACGGATGCCGAATATCTCGACCTGTATTTTGTCGAACTGGAAGCCTGCCGGGAACGCCTTACCGGTGAAGGGATCAACCTTGCCGCCTACAGCACTACCGAAAGCGCGGCGGATGTGCGCGACATCGTGACGGCGCTGGGCTATGAACAGGTCAACCTGCTGGGCATCTCTTACGGCACGCGGCTGGGGCTGGCGGTGATGCGCGACTACCCTGAAATTGTGCGCAGCGCCGTACTGGATTCGGTGGTTCCGCCACAGGTGGACAATATTGCCGAACAACCGCGCATGATTAACCGCGCACTGGAAACCCTGTTTGCGGGCTGCGCCGCTGATGATGCCTGTAACGCAGCATACCCCGACCTGCGCGAAGTGACCTACGCTACGGCGCGCGCGCTGGAAGCAGACCCCGCCATGATCGAATTAGAATTCGAGGATGGCAGCGTGGAGGATGCGCTGTTCGATGGGCAGGCATTCCTGGATGTGATTATCCAACTGCTCTATGTGACCGATCTGATTCCGAACCTGCCGCAGTTTATCTATCAGGTAGCGGATGGCGAATACCGCGTGATGGAAATCATTCTGGCAATTGTGCTGGAAGATCGCAGCATCAGTCAGGGCATGAATTATTCGGTGAACTGCCGCGAAGAGACCGCATACACCACAACAGAAGCCATTTCCGCGGTGTATGACGACATCGCCGACCTGGGCGAAATTCGCTACCGGGGCGACGGCACGACGCCGGATGGCACGTTTATCAACATCTGCCAGGCATGGAACGCAGGCATTGGCGATCCTGTTGAGAACAAAGCCGTCTACAGTGACGTGCCCGCGCTGGTCCTGGCTGGCGAATACGACCCGGTCACACCGCCGGAATGGGCAGAGCTTGCCGCGGAAACACTGAGCAACCACTACTACTACGAATTTCCCGGCACCGGGCACAGTGTGAGTACTTCGCAGGAATGCGGCGCGCAGCTCGTTGCAGAGTTTATCGCCAGCCCGCTGGAGGAGCCGGATTCTGCCTGCCTTGCCGCTGTTGGCGCGCCGGAGTGGGTGATTGATGAGCGTAGTACACAACCTGATGGCGAACCCGAAGAAATCGTGCTGGTGGAGTTCGAGAACGATGACCTGGGTATTCAGGGGGTTGTGCCGGATGGCTGGGAAGATGCGGGCAGCGGCATTTATGTGCGCAGCAGCGATGGTTTCGACCAGACCGCCATTTTCCAGGCAAGCGCCCCGATTGATCCGGATGACCTGCTGGATAACATCACGGATGCGCTCGAAATTGACGAAATCGAAGAGCTGGGCAGTTATACCGGCGAAGACAATGGCTTCGAATGGCAGCTCTATCGCGGGGCAGGGCAAGGGTATATCTTCCACTTCGGCATCAGCGCATCCGACGGGTTAACCTTCTTTGTGCTGATGATCGTCACCGAGGAAGAAGAGGATTACCTGTATAACGCGCTGTTTGTCCCGGCGCTGGATGTGCTGCGCCCACTGGACTGAGAAGCGCAGCAGCAGGGGTGCGCTGCGTCTGCGGCGTGCCCCCGCTGATGGGTTATTCAACCGCGAACCACAACGACACTTCCGTGAATTCGTGCGGCACACTGTCAATTTGCAGCTTGCCGCGATATGCCTGCACAAGCCGCTGCACAATGGCTAACCCCAGCCCCGTACCCTGCTGCTCCTGTTTCGCCCGGTTGAACTGGCGATATGGACCGATTTTGACAATCTGGTCAGAAGTCATGCCAACGCCATGATCGGTGACCGCCAGCACATAGTGATCGTCTTGCTGACGCAGCTGAATGCAGATTTCAGTGTCCGGTTTGGAGAATTTCAGCGCGTTTTCGACCAGTTCCTCCACGACACTGTGCAGATGTTCACCTTCAACGGGCAAATTGACCGCCTCAAGCTGAAAGCGCAGATCGTTCTGCCGCTGCACAGCGCGTGCCCGCTCAAACGCGATATGGTGAATCAGGTCATTCGCGCCGATGGTCAGCGCATCGGCATTCTGGCGGCGGTTCTCCGCAGCAAGCTCTGCCTGCGTATACCGAATGAACTTTTCGGACAGGGTTTGCAACCGCTGGGCATATGCCGTAATCGCGCGCAGCATATCGCCATATTCTGAGCCAGGGCTGTCCAATTCTTCCAGCATAATCTGCGTGAACCCATTAATCACCATCAGCGATGTACGCAGCTCATGCGGCAGCGCCATCGTAATCGCCTGACGCAGGTAATCGCAGCTTTCCTCTGCAACATGCAGATGCAGCTTGTGCCGCTGCAAACGCATCCGAATAGCATCCCGCAGTTCGACGAGAGAAAACGGTTTGGGGATATAGTCTTCTGCCCCCAGCGACATGCCATAGCGAATGTGGTCACGTCCATCAAAGGCGGTGAGAAAGATGAACGGAATCCCGGCGGTGCTTTCGCTGGAACGCAAAGCCCTCAATACCGCATAGCCATCCATTTCGGGCATTGCAACATCACAGATAATCAGCGCGGGCAGGTGCGTCTGCGCGAGTTCCAGACCGGAATAACCGTCGTTGGCAGACAGCACAGTGTATTCACTGTTCAGAGTCTTGACGATCAGTTCGCACAAAACAACATCATCTTCAATGACGAGGATCGTATCCACAGCTTAGAGGCTCCAGTGAAGCAACACTATCATGCCGCTCGCTAGTCTACGAACGGGGGTCACACTTGCGGCATGCCGCCGCAGAACCCACAGCAGAGTTCGCGTCAGCGCGTGGTATTGCTACCATACGTAACCATAATATAGCGTAATCTTGTTGAAGTGAACTCTAAAACGTAAATCTTTCCTGAAGCTCTTGTGAAAATCGTCCCGGCGGGCAGGCAATTACCTGCACCCGAAAACACAATACGCCACAAGCGTGGCGCATTGCGAAAACCAGAATAGACTCAAGCAGACGCAAGCCAGCCCATGCGCTTTCAGGCGGCGGCCACCCACCGCGCGGCGATCTGTTCGCTGATCTGCCACAGGCGTTCGGCGGCGGCATCCTGCGCAGCGGCAGCAGGCGCAACTGCCTTGCAGTCGGCAAAATACTTACCGGTCACGCCGCGCAAATCCGGCGCAGAGGCGACATAGATTGATGTTTCTGCGCCCTGTTCTGGCGTTTTCATGAAGCGCCCCAGCACGGTAAACACTCCCCGCGACAACACGCCGTTATTCCTGCCGAATCCGGTTGCCACCGCACCCGGATGCACAGCGTTAGCGCTAACACCAGTACCTTCCAGCCGCTTCGCCAGTGCCATCGTAAAAAGCACATTCGCCAGCTTGGAAGCGCTGTAGGCGGCAAAGCCGTTGTAACCTTTGCGGCGTTCGAGATTGTCAAAGTTAATGCCATTGCGGGCGGCGCGGTGCGCGTCCGATGAGACACTGACCACGCGCGCTTCGCCATTGTGCGCGGCGGCGGCTTTGAGCAAGTCAAGCAACTGCGTGGTCACAACAAAATAGCTCATGTGGTTCAGGGCAAAGGTCATTTCCAGCCCTTCAGCCGTTTCCTGGCGGCTGGTGAACACCGACCCGGCATTGTTGACCAGCACATCAAGGCGTTCATATTTTTCCTTGATTGCCTGCGCCAATTCAAACGCCTGCGATACCAGCGACAAATCCGCCAGCGCCTTGCGAACGTTAGCATTGCCGGTCTGTGCCTTGATTTCTTCAACCACCGCCGCTGTCTTTTCCGGGCTGCGTCCGTGTACAATCACGGTTGCGCCGCGCGCTGCCATTGCCTGCGCGGTGACTTTGCCAATGCCATTAGTCGCGCCGGTTACCAGCACGACTTTCCCTGTCATTTCGCTCATAAAATCCTTCTCTGGCTACACACTACTAGCTACTTGCAGCATGGTGCCACACAAAGCTGAGCCTGAACTGAGATTCGTGCCGAAAACACATAAGACGGGTTGCTGCCCGTCCTATGATTTGAACGCTGATTTGGCTGAGTGCCGTTTGCGCCGCTGGTGCTGACGAGCGCTTATGCTGCGCGCAACGCCGCCGCCCGTTCGCGGATTTCCGGTCGTGCCAGCACGCCGATTGCCGCCAGATAGCGGTCATAGTAATTCAGCGCGAGTTCAACATCGCCCAGCAGGTAGAACAGGTCGCCCAGCCCCAACAGCGCATCCGGCAGTTCCGGTTGCAATTCCAGCGCGCGGTTGTAATCGCTGTACGCCAGCGCGTACTCGCCCAGTACGGCATATGCGCGTCCCCGGCTGGCATAGCTGGGAGCATATTCCGGCGAAAGCTCAATGCCAGTATTCGCGTCTGTCAGCGCTTGATCACGGTTGCCCAGGTAGGCGTAGGCGACTGCGCGGTTGGTGTAGCCCAGCACCAGCGTGCTGTCAATGTTGATCCCGCGCGTAAATTCCTCGACGGCATCGGCATAACGTGCCTGTTCCATGCGCGCCCAGCCGCGCAGGATATAGCTGTCGGTAATCGTCGGGTCCAGTTCGATCACCCGCTGCGTGTCGGTCATGACCCCTTCGTAATTGCCCATCTGGTAGTGAATCGCCGCGCGTCCCAGATAGCCATCGGGGACATTCGGCAGCAGCGCAACGGCAGTGTCAAAGTCCGCCAGCGCCAGTTCAAATTCGCCCATGTCCCGGTAGAGCATGCCGCGCCCGGTATAGGCAGGGAAATAATCCGGCACGAGATCAATGGCACAGCCAAATTCGGCAAGCGCCTGCCCATACTCAAGTCGTGTCTGGTAGTAGCGCCCACGATACACATACGTTTGCGCTGCGCCACCAGGTGAGGACTGAGTGTCCACGTTCTGGTTGCATTCAAATACTTCAGCAGTGGCTTCGGCGGCAGCGGGGGTTGTTTCCGGCGCTGCGTCGGGCGTTGCGTCGGGCGCTGCATCGGGCGTTGCGTCGGGCGCTGCATCGGGCGTTGCATCGGGCGTTGCGTCCTGTGCAAACACGAGAACAGGTGCCAACAGCAGGATGAGCAGCACAACAGGACTGAACCAGCGGGTTAAACGGATCACGATAACACCTTCTTCTGTGGAATAATCGATGGGCTGCGTTTGCCCGGCTTCACTTGATGCGCCAATCCACGCGGCAGGGAACCCCCAGCATGCGGGCGATATAGAGTGCGGCTGCCTGCGGCACATTCTGTACCGTGCTTTCGTCCAGCGGCAGTACTGCATCGTCCGTGACGGGCACGGCAACGCTCACCTGATCGTCCTGCAGGTCTTCTTGCAGCAGGCGTACAAATTGACCGTCGCCCAGTTGCAGGTTTAGTTCGCTGTATTCCAGATACATGCTGTCCCGCCGGGTACGCACACTCTGTGATACATAGACACTCTGTACGTCCAGATGGGTCCATTGGGGCACGTCCGAAACAAACGCAGTTACGGCAGGCTGCCCGCCGGTTTCGCGGTAAAAACGGTATACGCCCGGCGCTGTGACCAACTGGAACAGAATCCGCACAATGATGCCGACCAGCAGCGCAGCAGTCAGCAGCCCCAGATAGGGCAGGATACGCGGCTCTGGCAGCATCGTCCCGGCACTGGGCAGCGCAATTCTGCCTGCCAGCGTGACCACCGCGAGAATCGCATATACCGCCGTCAGCGCTGCATACCAGACCAACCGGACAAAGCGCCCGACGATCCAGCGCCGCGCACGCCGCAGCACAAGCTCATCTGCTTCCTGACTCAGCAACCAGCGCCCCAGACTTACCGGCAGCGGCGGCACAGGCAGCGGTTCAACGGCGGGCAGCGGCGGTGCAGCGGGCGCAGCAGGTGCAGCGGGCGCAGCAGGTGCAGCAGACGCAGCAGGCGGCGGGTAAGGCGGCGCGGCAGGGCGGGTAACAAACGAGGCAGTGGGCGGGGCGGCAGCAGGCGCAAAGACCGGCGCGGTGGACTGAAGATCATCAGGTTGCGGGGGGACGATGCTGAACGGGCGTGCCAGTGCACGTGCCAGCATCCGCCCGGACCATGTCGCCGTTTCGCCGTGCATGTCCGCGTGTGTATCCAGCCACACGGCAACTTCGCACCAGCGCCCGCCACGCTTTTCAGCGAGAGCGGGTTCAAAAAGCAGTCCCAGATGCCACGAGCGATCTTCTTTGGACCAGCCCAGGATGACACGCTGGATTTCTTCGGCAGGAATCACGCCTGCTTCGGGCAGACGGCGCAGGCTGGCAAAACGCGAAACATAACGCAGCGGTTCACCGGGGACCGCTTCTACCAGCACATGCTCGTTCCCGCCGCCGTTTGCAAGTAAGCGCCAGCGTTCTGGCTGCATGTCAATCGTCAGGTTATCACCGGCAGAAACGCGGCTCATGCAGGGTTCGTGATCTCCAGCGTAGCTATAGATCGTCAGTTGACGCAACGGATGGTTGATGATGACTGTGTGTAGTCTACCGCTTACCGCCTGGGATGAAAAGCGTGAAGTTAGCACACAGACAGCGGGCGCGCGGCGTGAATCTGTCATGTACGGCTAACCTGACGTGTGTACAATGCCTGCATTTGGTTAGCCAGATCAGGATCAACGGGCAATGGTCAGGAACATTCGAAGGTTGGGGTTGGGGCAGCGCATCGTCATTTTCACGGCGATTTTCGGCGGCGGGCTGATGCTGCTCGTTCTGCTGTTTGTGCTGCTGGTGCGCGGTTCGCTCAATGAACGTACCACTGGAAGCGCGCTGGCGGAAAGTGTCACCGTCGCGGAATTTGCAGCGCTGCCCGACGAGGACGCTTACCCCGCTGCGATTGCAGTGGGCGCAGATGGCACGGTGTATACCGGCAGCTATGCCAGCGGCGTGATCTGGGCGCTAAGCCCCGGCGCAGACGGCAGCACACAAATCCGCGAACTGCCAGGCACGCGCGACGGTCTGGCAGCAGTGCGCGGTCTTGCCGCGGCGCCAGACGGCAGCCTGTTTGTGATTGATGAAAACGACTCCGATTACCGCACGTCCGGCGGGCTGGTGCGGCGGATCAGCCTGGATGGCGGCATCAGCGATTTTGCCAACATCAGCGGGGCACCCTACAGCGTGGCGGCAGAAAGCGAAGGCGGCGCGGCGCGCGAACTCGACGGGCTAATCGCGCCGCATGGTATAACGCTGGATGCAGCAGGTTATGTCTATGTAACCGACCGTGTGCGGCAGCAGGTGTGGCGTTTTGCGCCGGATGGCAGCGGTGGTGTTGCCTGGTGGACAGCGCCGTTTGTGGCAACCGGCGCAGAAGATCGCCCGCCCGAACCCACCGGGATCGCCTATGACACGTTCAACGATGCGCTCATCGTGGCAGATGCTGGGAGCAATGCCCTCTACCGTATCCCGATTGCCAGCGCTGAAGCCGCGGTACTGTATCGTTACAGCGGGTTTCCTGATGAAGCGCCGCTGTTTGATGGCGTCACCGTTGCGCCTGACGGGACGGTCTATACGGCGCTGCTGGGTCAAAATCTGGTGGCACGCCTTGAAGCGGGCACGCTGGTGATTCTGGCAGGCAGTTTCCGTGGCAGCAGCGGGTTGGCCTTCAACCCGCTTGACGGGCGGCTGTACGTGACTAATTTTGACAGTGCCTCGCTTGCCGCGCCCGCAATTTATGAGCGCCGTCTGCCGTTTACTGTCGATGTCATCACGCTGCACAACCCATAGATGAAAACCATGCGCCCGCCAGGTGGGAATTGGCGGGCGCATGATTTTTCGGGGAAGCCTGTTGCTGCTGGTGCGAAGAGGTGGGGGCAACTTGCACCAGACAATCCTCACAATACAGGGTTTCCGCTGGCAATAATGGACGGGCGCCCTACGCAACCCCTACGCACACCTGACGGCTGGCGGGAGGCAGGCTTGTGGAGTGGTATTAATAGAAAACATTAGACTGATTGACGCCCCATAAGATCGCGTTCTATAATTAAGCCATGTGCGAACGCAGGCTCAACTTGCCCGCGCTCCTTAAACAACAATTGAGGATCAAGTGATTCTACGAGAAAAGTGGAATATACTTTAACTAAAATCGCTGAGGTTTCTTATGGAAACGCTGCTGCACATTCTGCTGATCTGGTTTGCCATCTCTATCCCTTTCAGCCTGTTCGTTGGGCGCTTGCTGGCGATGTCGAAATCGCCCGTTGAAGAAGAGGAGGAAACCTTACTAGATTTAGAACAGAAGGCTGTTCTGCCTAAACTGAACCGCAACATCCGCCGAATGCAGATCACCAGACAGCGCGAACCTGAATCGGGCGCATGACCTGCTGACCAGCGTTCATCCAGCCGAATGACCAGTCCGCACCACACCTTTTGGTTGCCCCTAAACAGCACCCCTTAAATAGGCATATGTCCTTCACCTGCTGCCTCTTCTGCTGCGCTAGTAGTCCGACAAGATGAGCATGACACCCGATGCCGTTGTCCAACCCTCACCCCCAACCCCGCTCCCGACCGTGCCTTCGGCACCAAGAGCGGGGCGCAACCCAATTGCCAGGGATTATGCTTCCCCCTCGCCCAGCCGCGAAGCAGTGTTCGGGAGCAGGGGACTGAGGGGGTGAGGGCTGTATCTGAGTAGTCAACTTAACCTTGTTGGTGCGCTAGGCTTACCCAGCCCGCCGAACAAGGGGGTTGACCCCTTTGTTCACCCGTCATGCTCCAGTTGTGCGTGTACTCTGCCGGTGTTCGCGTTCCAGCAGAGCGGCTTTGCGCGCCGCGCCCCAGCGATAGCCGCTGGCACTGCCGTCGGCGCGCACGACCCGGTGGCAGGGGATCAACAGCGCCAACCGGTTGTGCGCACAGGCGCTGGCAACCGCACGAACAGCGCTCGGCTGACCAATCTCGGCGGCAATCTGCTGGTAGGTGCGCGTTTCGCCGTATGGAATCGCACGCAGCGCCGCCCAGACCCGCGTCTGAAATGCCGTCGCGCGAAGATCCAGTGGCAAATCCAGATGCGGCTGCCAGCCGTTCAGATGAGCGAGGAGCGCCTGCACCTGCGCGCTTAACCCTTCGTCATCGCGCACAATCTCAGCATGAGGAAATTCCGCACGCAGGGCGTCCACCAGCGCCGCGTCGTCGTCGCCCAGGCTGACCGCACAGATTCCCCGTTCCGTCTGGGCGACGAGCAAACGCTGCAAGGGGCTGTCTGCCAGCGCATAGACCACCACCAACCCTGCCGCGCCTGCACGATAGGCTGACGGAGTCATGCCCAGCGTTTGCGGCGCCTGCTCGTAAAGGCGGCTGCTGGAGCCGTAGCCTGCATCGTACAGGGCGTGGGTCACCGCCGCGCCAGAGCGCAGCCGCGCCTTGAGCTGCTGCACCCGGCGTGTTTCGGCATACTGGCGCGGAGTGATGCCCATCAGCGCTTTAAACGTGCGCTGGAGATGATAGGGGCTGACGTTTACGGCGGCGCCGAGTTCATCAAGCGTCAGCGCTGCGCCGTCGTTCTGGTCAATCAGCGCACAAATCCGGCGCACGAGTACCGCGCGCAGATCACTGTATTCCGCTGTTTCTGGCTGGCAGCGTTTGCAGGGGCGAAAGCCTGCCTGCGCCGCCGCTTCTGGCAGGGCAAAAAACGCCACATTTTCGCGGTTCGGCTTGCGCGATGTGCAGGTCGGGCGGCAGAACACACCGGTGCTGCGTACTGCGTAAACAAATTCACCATCGTAAGCGCTGTCACGATCCAGAACCGCCTGCCAGCATAATTCTTCAACCAGTGGAATAGGCATTGTCCTGCTCCTTACACTCTCATTGTAACCAGCATACGACAACCCCGCGCCACTGACTGCCTGTTTCTTGCGGCGTAATTGCTGCCTGTGCAGCTACTGCCAGCCTTGCCCCATCTGGACATCATTAAAGACATGATTCTGCTGCTGCAAGCGTGCCGCCCAGTCCGGCAGTCGTGGGAACAGCAGTTCCGCAACGTGGTATGCCTCTTCAAGATGCGGGTAACTGGATAGAATGAACGTATCCGCGCCAATATCCACGTATTCCTGAATGCGCTCTGCCAGTGTGTCGGGATCGCCGACCAGCGCCGTGCCGACCCCTTTGTTAATCAGCCCGATACCCGCCCACAGATTCGGGCTGATTTCCAACGATTGACTGCTGCCATTGTGCAGGTCACGCATGCGCGACTGCCCCACTGAGTCAAAACGTTGCAGCTTTGACTGGCTGGCGCTGATCGCCTCCTCAGTGGCATAGCGCAGCACATTATGGGCGGCTGCCCATGCGTCCTCCGCTTTTTCGCGCACGAAGATGTGCAGACGCACACCCAGGCGGATACTGCGGCCCTGCGCCGCCGCTTTTTCGCGTACACGATCAAACTTCTCGCGCAGCATCGCCGGGGGTTCACCCAGCGTCAGGTAGCAGTCAATGTGCTTTGCCGCGACGTCGATTCCGGCAGGCGAAGACCCGCCAAAATATAGCGGCGGGTGCGGACGCTGCACCGGCGGGAATTGAAGCTGACCCCCTTCCACATGGATATGCGCCCCCTCAAAGCTGGTCGGCTGCCCGCTGAACAACCCGCGAAACACGCTAAGAAACTCATCGGTTACCGCATAGCGTTCATCATGGCTCAAAAAAGTGCCATCGCCCGCCAATTCAACAGGATCGCCGCCGGTAATGATATTCAGCAGCAGCCGTCCATTGGAAAGACGGTCAAAGGTTGCTGTCATGCGCGCCGCCAGTGTGGGCGAAAGGCTGCCCGGACGCACGGCAATCAAGAACTTCATCCGCTGCGTCAAGGGAATCAGCGAGGCGGCAACCATCCACGAGTCCTCGCAGCCCATGCCGGTGGGGATCAACGCGCCGCTGAAGCCGAGTGCATCCACCGCCCCGGCAATCTGCGCGAAGTAGGCATGACTGGTGACACGCCGGCTCTGGGACGTGCCCAGATAGCGCGTATCGCCATGCGCAGGGATAAACCACAAAATGTCCATACGTAAATCGCATCCTTTCATCTCTTAAAGCGTTCAAACACTATAGAGCATGGGTTTGCCACGAACCCTGGCAGCTTTTGACGGTAAGGGCGCATCCTCCTGCGCCCTTACGCGCTGTCGAGACTCGGCGTTTAGCCCAGCGTTTGCAGCAGGCGTACAAACTGGCTCAACGCATCCAACATTGCCTGTTGCGTTTCTGGCGAATGGAATTGCAGCGCTGTGCCTGCGGTATGGCTGAACTGGCTGTCTTGCAAATAAAGCCCGGTGGCAACATGCGCCGCGCCTAGTGCCGCCAGCACGGGTTTAAAGGCATAATCGAGCATCAGTGCATGTGTTGGTGCGCTCCCGCTGGCAATGGGCAGCACCACCTTGCCACTGAGTGCCCCGGCAGGCAGCAGATCGAGGAATGCTTTCAGAATACCCGTATATGCTGCTTTGTACACCGGCGTTGCCACCAGCACCCCGGATGCGCGCTGGAGCACCTGCACCTGTGGGGCGATGCTGCCGCCATCTGCCTGAGCATGCAGCAGTTCCTGCGCGTCGAGATCGCGGACTGCCAGTGTATGTGTCTCGATGCCGTGCGTCTCCAGCGCGTGACAGGCATAATCGAGTATAGCGGCAGAACGGGAAGGGGCGGACGGGCTGCCCGCAATCGCCATCACCATCACCATTGGTTGAGCCTCTTTCTGGTGTGAGCTATTCCCGAATTATACTGCAATGTCTGATTTTGATTGCTAAAACAACGTGGGCAGATTAGCCCGGCACTCCTGCTCATCGTTCTGATTTTGTGCGGCGCGGGCTATAATCGGTTTTTCAGGCAACCAAATTGATGCAGAACAGGCAAACGCTAATGGCGGATACCCGCAGAAAATCGCTGCTGGAACAAATCACGACACTGGAACCCGCGCCCCCATGGGAATTTTTGGGTGTCACCAACACCATCTCCGTTGCGTTCATTGGCACGGTGCTGCTGGGCACACTTGTCGCGGGGGCATGGCTGGAAGACATCGGCGCGCCGTTTACGGTCATCAGCCTGGCAGGACGCGCGCTGGGGGCACTGCTGGTGATTGGCTTCATCTTCAGCGCACGGCACACCCCGCAGGATCGCGCGGCGCTGCGGCTTCAGTCGTCGCCGCTGCCGCTGGCATTTATGGGGCTGATTGGTCTGGGCGCTGCCATCACCATAGACGTACTCGGTCTGTTGATTATCAGCGCAAACGCATTTCTCAACTCAGTACCGGAACTCTATGCCTTCTTCGAGCAGCCACCCACAACAACCCAATGGTTGATTGCCGGGGTCTTTCTGGTTGTGCTGCGTCCGCTGGCAGAAGGGCTGGTGTTCTGGGGGGTCAGCTTCCCATGGCTGCGGGTAAAGCTGGGGGCATGGTGGGGGCTGCTGCTCACGGCACTGCTCTATGCGGCATTTCACCTCTTTACCTTCGCTTTTCTGGCAGCAGCGCCGCCATCCTTTGATCTGGCGACAACCTGGTATGCCTTTTTTGCCCCGCTGCTGACCGGGGTGTTCCTGGGTGTGCTGCGCGCCGCCAGCGGCAGCACTCGCGCGGTGATCGCGGCTTACAGCGTGTTCGGGGTATTCGCGCTGGTCAAACTGCTGGCGGCAGGCGCATAAGCCTGCCCACCAGCCGTTCAGGTACAGTGAGCGCTGTTCAGCGTACTCTACTGCCCCGCTGCCTGCTGTGGCTTGCGTGCCAGCACAAAAAAGGTGAAGTCGGTCACAGGGGTAGGCAGTTGATATTTCTCGGCAATTTCTGAGGGTGGATATGCCCTGAGGTTGGTGAATCCACCTCTGGCAAACAGCGCGCGCAGTTCGGCTTCATCCTTCACCACCGTCGGGAAGTTACCTACCTGACGTTTGAACTGGCGCAGCGAGGCATCATCGCGGAATTCATCCATGCCACGATGCCAGGCGCAGTCACACAGGCAGTAGCCGCCGGGTTTAAGATTGCTGTAAACCTGGCGCAGAATATGCACGACATCGTCCGGCGGGAAGTAAGGCAGCAGCCCTTCCATAGTGATCAAATCCACCGGCTGCTGTTCGAGGATATCCTGCAGCGCCGCCAGCCCCAGATCCGCGCTGCGCCATTCGATGTTGGGCGGAATACTCACCCGCGGGGAACGTTTAAGGCGGGTCTGTTTTTCGCGGACAACATCGGGCAGATCTACTTCAATCACCCGAACAGCGGGCAGTTCACGGGCAAGCTGAATACCACGCGGCGAAAAACCGGCTGCCAGCTCGACCAGTATCATGCCGGACATGCCGCCACCTGCCTGTACGGGCAGCACTTCTCTGGTTATCGCGGAAAAGCCCAGAGAACGCACGGCGACATAGTTCATGCCACTTCTGGCATTCTTACCCGCCAGACTCATCATCACACGCACCATCATGCGCCCGGCAAAACGGGTCAATGCCTCAGTGTCGGGAGAAGGCATCAGATTGGCGCGCACCGCCGCGACAATCTCAGCGCTGCGCTGCCCCTGGGTCGGTCCTAACCCCAGGCTATCCGGCGTTCGCTGTGCAGTACGGGAGGGATCGTGTACCCCTGTGGAAGGTGCGCTGCTCGCCGTGGACACGGTCGATGTAGTAATCGCGCTAACCGTTGGTTTGTTTCGTGATCGCCGGGAATGGGATTGCTGCGGGTCTGTTGTTGTCACATCAATTCTCCTGACTCACAAAAAATGAGGAGCGGGTGCGCACAGGGGAAGTATGATGGAGGCAGGAACACGCGAAGTAAGTGAGTTACTGGAACAACACCCTCAGCACCATTATAGCGGTAAGATTCCGGTTAAAAACATAAAGGATCTGTAACAGCCAGGGCTTTTCACAGAATCCCAACAGGCAGCCGCGCAAAATCGTGATAGTTTAGAAGTATTGCAAATGACCACTTGTGAGCTTATGGCACAATCCACACCACCACGTGTAAAGCGACCACGCCTTAAACTGGGCTGGTTTGATTATGGGCTGCTGCTGGCAACCCTTGTTCTGCTGTTTGTGCTCGTCACCACAGCACTGCCGCGTTTGCGCGCCGCAATTGACGAACAGACCGCACAGCTTGCCCTGCTGCCGGAGGGGGCGGCTGTGCCAGAAGCAGACCCCGCGCAGGCAGCAGACCCCCGCACAGAACACACCCGCACGTTTCTAAGGCTGATTAATGCCGCCCGCGAAGAAGCACGTGTCGCGCCACTGCGGATGCACGAACAGTTGGTCAGCGCAGCGCAGCACCAGAGCGATGACATGGCACGCGCACAACGCCTTGACCACCGGGACGCACAGGGACGCGCGCTGGATGTACGCCTGGCGCGGGTCGGTTACTACTGGCTGCGCGTAACCGAGAATGTGTTCTCCTCGCGCAGCAGTTCGCCAGAAAGTGCCTTTCAGCAGTGGTGGGACGAAGAAAGCGGCAATGATACGATTTCGCCGGTGTTTACGCAGATCGGGATCGGTATCACGCAGGGAAACGATGGAGTCTATTACTACTCGATCATTCTGGCAGAGCCGGATGTGCTGACTGCCCCCGGCGCGAATATCAACAACCCCGGAGTGAACACGCAGGAAGGGCAGGCGCTGGAAATCCTGTTTTTGCTGAATCAGGCACGCGCATCCACCGGACTGGGCGAACTGCGGCTGGATAACACGCTGATTCGCGCGGCACAGCGCCACGCCGACGATATGGCTGTCCGCGATCTGATGACGCACAATGGTTCAGATGGCAGCACTGTGGGCGACCGTGCCCTGCAAGAAGGATACAACTTCGCCTTTGTGGGCGAGAATGTGCTGGTGCGCCCCAACCTGCACGCTTCCGGCGCGTTTGACCAATGGTGGAACAGCCCGCCACACTACGAAAACATGATGGATGCCCGTTTTGATGAAATCGGGATTGCCTACGCGGTGTCACGTACAGGGCAGTATTATTACGCGATGGCGCTGGGGCAGGAACAATGAGCCGCGCGGAGTCGCTGGACGAACAACCGCCCCATCCTGAGGGGCGGCTGCCTGCACAAGTCCGCCAACCCGCCGCAGCGCCCGATACCACCCGCGGAACCACACCGCTGTGGGCACTGGCGCTGACACTGGGCATTGCCGCTGCCTGCGCCGCCTGGCTCATCTGGCTAATGCGGCACTCGCCAATAACGACCATTCAGGACAGTTATGCCGTCTGGATCAGCGGCTGCTACAGCATGTATCTGCTTTTTCAGGCGTTGTCGAATTACGGGCAAAACTCCGACTACTGGGAACGCCAGATTGATTACCGGGCGGCAATGATGCTGTTGGTCGCGCTGGCGTTAACCGGGCTGGTCACGCTGTTCTGGCTGACCCGCACCTAACAGGTTACCGCCAGACCTTCCACATCAAGCTGACGCACATGCTGCCAGCAGCGCCGGGCAGCACTGGCAGAATACCGCGTGCTTTGTAGAATGTGCTGCACAAGGTGAAAACGCAGCCAGAAAGAGATCCTCGTGGCAATTGATTACGCCATTCAGTATGCCTGTGTACCCCGGCAATCGCTGGGCAATGACGGGATTGTGCAGCGCCTGAAGGGCAAAGCGCGCGCAGAAACCATTATCCGCCTGTACCGAGAAAATGGCGACCAGCGCCCACCAGACCAGATGGGCTTTGAGATTACCCGCAATAGTGCCGATGGCACTGAGGTAACTGAAACGATTGTGGTGCAAAGCCTGCTGGATGCAGCGGCAGCGCTTGAACCGCTGGCGGCGCACTGCGCCGGGTGCCCGGCGAATCTAAGCGGCACGCCTTTTGGCTGCACCGGCAGTATCAATTACCCGCTGTCCGCCGCCGGTGAAATCTGGCTGCTCAAGCGCCTGCCGAATATTGACGAACCGCTGGTCTGGCTGCTGCTGCGGCAGGGGCTGGATGATTTTGGCTACGATGGCAATGAGATTGCCGACCTGCGCGCCAGCAGCCGCACGTATTTTGAAGATGCGCAGGGATTTAGCCGTCCACTGGGTGAATTCCAGATCAACAGCAATCAGGTCTTTGAAATGCTGTTCATGGTGGGCGATATTACGCCCAACCACGCCGCCGTGCAGGTGTTGTTCTTCGGCGGTATGCGTCGTGATCTTGAGGCAGACGCGATTATGCGGCTGACTCCGGCGGCGGCAGGGTCACACGAATTGTTCCCGTTTCTGATGCAGCCGGAACCAGATGACGATGCAACTATCAGCGAGCTAAAAAACTTCTTCCGCGCGCTGTGGATGGCGTGGCTGCTTAACGTGCGTGTGTGGCTGGACGTGTGACGCGCCGAACTGCTAGCTCCCGGTTTCGGCGCTGTAACCAGTGCAGCAGTTGGTGCTCAGCGCTCGCGATTGCCGTCATCATCAGCAGCAGGCAGCGGGCGGACCGGCGGGCGGCGCGGCACATTGTCCGGGCGCAGGCGTCCTGTGCCGGGCAGCACAGGCGGCGCCGCTGGCTCTGCTGGCGCAGCGGGTGACGGCGGGCTGCTGGCAGGCGCTTGGTCAGCATTCGGGGTGGCGGACGGCGTGCTATCCGGCTCTGGTGTGGCAGGCGCGGGGGCTGCGGCAGACTCCGCTGCCCCGGTTCTGTCAAGCAGTTTACCCGTCCCCGGCAGTGACTTGGGGCGCGGCGGCGCAGCCGGTGGCGCGGCGGGCGGACCGGCGGGCGGCACAGGGGCGGACACAACCGGCGGGGTTTGCTCAGTCGGTGCGGAATGGGTATGCAGACCGCTGGTTTGCGCGGTGGAACTGCCTTCGCCTGCGGTGGGCGGGTGTGCGCCGGTTTCATGCTGCTGCCCGTCATCGTCGAGGTAGTCCATCAGCATCGTGGCTTCCACCCCGGCGAGTACCGGTTGGTCAAAACCATGCAGGGCAATCTGCCGGATAGGGGTGTTCAACATCAGCTTGATTTGCGTCGCGCACTCTCCGCGCAGGCGATGATAGGCGCTGCGCGGCAGATCATCCGCCGCCAGTTCATCCAGCACGCGCTCCAGCAGCCCCCACAATTCCGCTTCCGAACCGCCGGGGGTGGTCTGGCGCGTGGCGATATAGGGCACAATGTAGCCTGCCAGCACATTCACCACCGGCAGCGCCTGCCCGTAAAAAACGACCACGAGCGGCAGCTGCGGATCGCTGTAAGAGACGCTGGAACCCGTGTAGGATGGGAAAAGCGCACCGGCAAGCAGGTCATACAGAGTTTTGTAGCTGCCGACCCAGGTGTTCATGTGCGCAGTCAGATTGGCGCGGGCGCGTGTCAGGGGCATGCCGACCAGCACCAGCAGACGATTGGACGCCAGCCCACGCGCCACCCGTGCGATGCGATCTTCGCGAGTGGCGGTCAGATCCTGATAGGCAGACAGCAAACGCGGGGCGTTCTGCTTTGCCAGTGTGAGTAGAATATTGAGAATGCGATCGTCAATCTGCGTCACAGCATCACCGGGCAAACGCAAACTTTCTGCGGAACCAGCAACAACAGGCGTGATGAAGTTATGCGTGCCTGTGCTGCATTGTATCATAGTTCCCGGTTCGCACGCATTGGCACAGCAGGCAGGCTTCCCCGTGTTACTTTTGCTTGCTAATAACATGATGCACATCACCATAGGCAGCACGCAAGATCAGGGTATGCGAACAGGGAGTTGTGTACTTCAATATCGCGCTGCCTCGAACTTGCCTACCGTAAATGATCCCACACCTGGCGGTAACGTCCGTGATCTTGTCCAGCTTGAATCTATTTCAACTGCACCTATTGAACCAAGTTCTGCACCACAGCAGCGCTAAGTGAAATTTCAGGGAGAAATATCATGATCACACGATCAAGAATCGTACTAGTGATCTTAATCGTCTGTGCCTGTATGGGGATTTCTTGGAGACAACCCTACCTCACTGAGGCACAGGACTCCGAAATTACACCGATATTCACTGGCTTTGCGTTTCAAAACCTTTGGTGGGCGTCTGACAGTTCCATCCTCAGTTTTGCAGAGATTGACGGGACTACGCAGGCTGTCAATTGGTATGCTTACGAACCCGTATCAGGAGTACTCGAACCGTCGGATACTTGGCCTCTAGCACCCGACCTAGAAGCCAACGAACAGGCGCTGTTAGGAACAGCCGCAGAAGCCAGCGGCGCATCAGAATCGTTCGTCTTTGTGTCGCCTGACCGGAACTATGCGGTGAGTGGTGAGGAGATTATTCGCGGTCGGCAAGCGACAGTATCCGCGACCCTCGCCGATTTTGAACAACAAGATGCGACCCCGTTACCGATTATGGGCGGCGGTAGTCGAATCGGTCCTGATCATTTTCACGTTGTTTGGAGTGAGAACTCGTCAGCATTTGGTTTGGCAGCATCACCCCTGCTAGGTTATGAGCCGCAATTCTTCTACTAACCGTTGGTGCTAGTTCATAGAGCGTACTGGGCGAGATGATACAGGCGATCCTGGGGATCAGCCTCCGGTTGTAAGGTGCGATTGAGTCCGAGCAGGGTATTGAACATGGCCGCAACATAGGCTAAACGGGTTTCAAAATGGGCACAGGTACGATGAAAGACCTTTTTCAAACCGCATACGGTCGTCACCAGCGACAGGGCAGTTTCGACCAACATGCGCGCCAGACCGGTGGGCAGCGACTGGACCGCGTAGGACGGCGTCGACGCTGAGGGCATTGCTGCCCCGCACGGCGTCGATGATCTTGCTGGCGGGACCGGGCGAGCTGATGCGTGGTGCTGTCAATGCGCAGCGTGCCCGCGCCCCAGGTGACGCGCGATGGATCGGGGATGCTCAGGTTGAGCGGCGACCCGAACGCGCCATTCTGAATCTTTTCGCAGTACCTCTATCAACTCTGGTACAGCAGGCGCATAACTTTTTTCGCCCAACATCCTGATAGCGGATACCAGTTTCTCTGCATCGGCACTATTTAGAGATTGGAGCGCCCAATCAATGACGTGATTGTTCATGCTTACCTGCCTTTACTCTCACCGTCCGTTAAATCGGGGTAAGGTCAATGCAACCTGTACCAGACTAGAAAGACGGGAAACGTGTAAAACTATCCCATATATTCACAAACCATTGATGTCCGTTAACCCATAGCGCAAACCAAGCAGCGCAGCCTGGGTACGGTCAGACACATCCAGTTTAGAGAACAAAGCACTGATGTAGTTCCGCACGGTGCCTTCAGACAGATGAATCGTCCCGGCGATCTCGGTGTTGGTGTAGCCGCGTGAAATCAGACGAAGAATCTCAATCTCCCGTTCGTTCAGGATGCTTAATAGCTGCGTATTCGGGACAGGTGTGCGCTTTGCCGCGTGGTCAAACAGTTTGCGTGCGACCTTCGGGTCGATGTGCGTATCTCCGGCGACCGTACCACGAATGGCATTGAACAACTCGTCGTGTGGGATGTCTTTCAGCAGGAATCCGTCCGCACCACTGCGAATCGCATCAAACAACCAGTCGTCGTCGCCGTAGGTCGTCAGAATCAGCACTTTGACTCCTGGAAACCGTTGCTTGATGATCTCGGTCGCTTTGACCCCGTTCATGATGGGCATCTTGAGGTCCATCAGCACCAGATCAGGTTGTTTTTCAGCCGCGATGTCCACCGCCTGTGCGCCGTCGGAGGCGGTCGACACGCTGAAGTCTTCCTGCGATTCGAGAATCAATTTGAGTCCCTCAGTAATAATGTCTTGATCGTCACAGATTAGGATATGCATCGAATTCCCTCTTTAATTTCATTTTGAGTTGTGTACCTTGTCCAACCTGGCTGGAAACGTTGAGGTCAGCACCAATCATACCGGCGCGCTCGCGCATACCTTGCACGCCGAAGTGGGCATCGGTGTCAACGGATGACGGGTCAAAACCCATGCCGTCATCCTTAATTGCCACACACAGTACCCCGTGAGTTTCTTCCACTTTGATCGTGATGTGCTGTGCCTGCGCGTGTTGTGCACTGTTCAAGAGCGCCTCTTGAACAACTCGATAGATAACGTGTTCCTGCTCATGCGTAAGCCAGACGATGTCATCTGCCGTCTCTACAATCGTATTAACCTTATACCGGGTCTGGATCGAATCTGCCAGCAGTTGTATGGACGCTACAAAGCCAATGCTCTCAAGTGTTTCAGCACGGAGAGCTTGCAGCGCACGGCGGGTGTCCTGCAATCCACCGCGCATGGTCACGGCTGATTCCTGTACGAGCTGCTTTGCCCGCTCCGGTTGCGTCTCCCAGATGACCTGCACGGCTTCGAGTTGAACGGTGGCTGCCGCCAGCGTGTGTGCCAGCGTATCATGTAGTTCACGGGCAAGGCGATTGCGCTCCTGGCTGGTGATGAGATGCTCGCGGGTTGCCGCATAATCGCGCAAGCGGGTGTTGGCATTGCGCAAAGCCTGTGCTTGAGTGCGTTGCACCGTAACGAGGAGGTTAACCATCAACCCTACTAAACCGAAAATGACGAGGCGAAAGGCAATCAAGCTAAGTGCCACAGTCAGATTAGCTTCATCTAAAGGGACAAACAGGATGATTACCGCGATGTCGAGGACACTTGTGCCGAGGCAGAACTGAATTACCATTTGCCGTGCGTAGCGCCAGCTCACGATCACGAGCGGAATGAGCAATACAGCCAGGGTTTGTGCGATGTTGCTCAACACCACAAAATTCACGACCTGTTCGATGGGATCCTGAAGTAGAACGGGTATCGGCGTGCTTAAGAAGGAGTACATGGTATAGCTGCTGATCAGCAGTGGCGTAATGGCAGCGCACAGCAGCGCGATCGGCATGTAGCGATCACCTAAAAAGCGTCGCAGTGGATCAGCCGAGAGGTAGATCGCCAGCAGCAGTGCGTCGAAAACCGCCAAGAGCCTGCCAGGGTTTTGCTCACCGAGCGTCGTAGTAAACACCAGATAGAGGATCAACGCGATCACAAAACGGCTGATGGTTGCAATGCGAAAGATCATCAGCAGATTGTCATCCGACAATGCGTCCGTTCCGCCACGATTCAACGTGATACCCTTGCTTTTCAACAGCAGACCTCTCAACCCGATTGCCTGTGCCTTCATCATAGCAGGTGACAGCCATTCACGCGCCAACTGTTCTCTACATCCAGTTTCGTTGATCAAAGCGAATGATGTCAGTGATGAGGGTCAACACCGATTGTGACACGGGTCAGCAACCGATATGACCCGTGTCACATGGTTCATGACGCGGGTCATGCGAGGACATGACTCGCGGCAATCGATAGATCGTGGGTCTTGTGCTTTAGTAGAGACATAGAAGTACATGAAACAGTCGTATGGTTAGGAAAGGTAAATCATGAGAAAGAAATTGCTCATTGCAGCAGGCATACTGGTAGGCGTTATCGCGCTTATTGTAGCGTTCTTGCCGCAAATTCTGAACCTGATTGGGTTTCATCCGCCCTATGATCGCGTGGATTACAATCTTGAGGGGACGCGGGCGCTCATCATCGCAACCAACCACGACACACTGGGCGACCCGGCAGACGGCGTGGCAACCGGTGTCTACGGCTCAGAACTGACTATTCCCTATTATGAGTTTTTGGATGCTGGGATGACGGTGGACATTGCCAGCATCGAAGGCGGCGTAATCCCCTTTGAACCGGTCAGTTTGCGCTGGCCGCTTGCCACACATGCCGACTACCGCTATCTGGATGACGAGGACGCGCAGAACAAGACGACCAACTCACTCCGCATTGAAGACGTGGATTTCCTGGAATACGACATCATCTTCATGGCTGGGGGTTGGGGCGCGGCTTATGATCTCGGCACGAGTGAACTTCTGGGAGAAAAGATCTCAGAAGCCCATGCGGAAGGTATCTTGCTTGGTTCGGTGTGTCATGGTGTGCTCGGCTTCCTGATGGCAACTGATGTGGATGGCAGTCCGCTCGTCGAAGGGCGCACGATTACCGGGGTCACCGATAAGCAAGTGGAAGAGCTTGGGATCGGAATAACGCCGCAGCATCCTGAAACGGAACTACGCGCCCTGGATGCTAACTTCGTCAGCAACACCGCCTTCCGCGACTTCTTCGCGACGCTAACGGTTGTTGATGGCAACATCGTCACCGGTCAGAACCAGAATTCATCGGGCGAGACGGCACAGACCTTGCTGCGTATGCTGTGGGAGAGAATCTGACACGATGGCGTTCATAAACAATACCCAGCGTGTCCTGACCATCACAGCAGTTGTACTGGTTGTGGGTGGTGTGGGTATGGACAACCAATGTACTGAGTATTTGACATGGAGGAAACACTAATGGCTGATGTAAAACGACAGGATGAAGCGCCAGAATCCAAAGAAACTTCTGGTCAGGAAACACGCGCTAAGGGTCTTTCGCGCAGAGATTTCTTAGTTGGCGCTGGACTCGGTGCTTCCGGTCTGCTCGTTGCCGGTGCCACACATTACCTGAATAACCTGCCGGATGACGCGATCAAGGGGCTGATTGAGAGAGGTGTCGCTGCCAACATAACGAGGAATCCTTTCGAAGACGATGCCCTGCACGTCATCACAACTGGCACAGGTGCCCCACTGCCAGACCCCAAACGTGTCGGTCCCCAAGCCGTTGTGGTCGCAGGCGACCAGATATTGGTTTTTGATACAGGTCCCGGCAGTACGCGCAAGCTTTTACTCACCGGTCTGAATGTCAGTTCAGTCAATGCGCTGTTTTTGACTCATTACCATTCAGACCATATCAGCGACCTGGGCGAGTTTATGCTCCAGCACTGGACAGGCAGCGGTGCAACGGAACCACTGAACATCTACGGACCGACGGGCGTGGAAGAAGTTGTAGCCGGATTCCTGGCTGCTTATCAGCTCGATCGCGGTTATCGCATCGACCATCATGGCGCGGATGTGATGCCCCCGTCAGGCTTTGGCGCTGTGGCGCATACCTTCGACCTGGGCACAGATCTCATGTCTAGCGCTGTGGTCTACGAAGCAGGTGACGTACAGGTGATTGCCTTCAATGTCGATCATCCACCTGTGGTGCCTGCGGTTGGCTTCCGCGTGAATTACAAAGACCGCAGCGTGATGATTACAGGCGATACGATCTACTCGGACAGCCTCATTCAACATGCGAGGGGTGCTGATTTGATGGTCAGCGACTCTTTGAACCACAAGATGTCCCAATGGACAGCCGATGCCGGACGAGATACGGATAACAACTTATCGGCCGTTACAGAGGACATCCAGGAATCTCATATCCGACCTGAAGAAGCCGCACTCGTTGCAAAAGAAGCCGGGGTTCCTGTGCTGATCATCACCCACGTGCTCCCCCCGGTACCGGATCAGTTGATCAATCCATTCCTGAGGGATGCCCGTGCCGTCTATAGTGGCGAGCTGCGGATGGCGAATGATGGCACCCTGATCAGCCTGCCTGTCGATTCCGACCGTTACACCATCCACGAACTGCTAGGGTAGGTGCATGATGATGAACAAAACAAACTACATTCGCGCTGTACTTGTCGTCTTCTGGCTGCTCATCCTGACGCGCATTCCCGCTTTCATGACGGGCAATCTGGATGTCATCACCATCGTATCCACCGTCGTGGAACTGGGCTTCTTCATCTGGGGTATCGTGCTTCTCAGAAATAGCCCCCATACCGCTAATTCAGCCAATCAACGAGTCGCGGAGTAAAACACCAATGCGCAGTTTAGTCCGTCTCATGACTCTCATCATGCTTGTTTCACTCACGGTGGGGGCTGCATCCGCACAGGATGATCCGTGCTTCGCCGAACCAGAGATCATGACCACTGCCGACGGCGTTGAATTCGTTCGCACACCGGACGCCTGCTTCGAGAATCTGCCCGACTGGGACTATGAACCGCAGTACGTCGAGATTGACGGGCTGCGTCAGGCTTATGTCGATGTCGGTTCCGGCGAATCCGGCGAGACGATTCTGCTGCTGCATGGTCAGCCATCCTGGTCGTATCTGTATCGCAAGATGATCCCCGTGCTGGCTGATGCCGGTCACCGCGTCATTGCGATGGATCATGTTGGCATGGGACGTTCAGACAAGCCAATCGACCCGGATTACTATACCTACATTGATCACGTCGAACGTCTCGAAATCTTCATCGAAGAACTCGAATTGGAAGGTATCACGCCATTTGTACAGGACTGGGGTAGCTTGATCGGGTTACAGGTCGTCGGTACGCACCCGGATTGGTTCGACCGTCTGGTGGTCGGCAATGGCTTCCTGCCGACCTTCCCTGAAGGGAGCGTCCCATTCCAATTGCCCGAAAATCCGGAAGTGACTCGCAATTTATTTCACCTTACCATCACGAGCATGCCTGCACAGCAAGAACCGCTGGAACGCGAACCACTTGAGATTGAAAGTATCGCTGGGTTCGATACAGAGGGCAATTACTTCGGCTTGTGGATTGATTACGCCCGCAATGACGAACGCTTCCGCCCGGAAGTGATTGTCGAAGCAATGACCTACTTCGACCTCAGCGACGAAGAACAGGCAGCCTATGCCGCGCCTTTCCCGTCCCGCGAGTACATGGGCGGTGCCCGTGCCTTTCCCGGTCTGGTCAACCAATTGCCCGGTGTCACCGACAGCGGGTGGGCTGGACTGGGAGAGTTCGACAAGCCCTTCCTGACCATCTGGGGCGACAACGATGGCGGTAATCTGGGTGAGCCAGCCGTCCAGCAAGCTCTGATCGACCACATCCCCGGCAGCGAGGGTTGGGATCATGTGCGCCTGGAAGAAGCCAGCCACTTCCTGCAGGATGACCAGGGCACAGAGATTGCGCGCCGCGTGAACGAATTCATTGAGCAAAGCCCCATCGACACTCCTTAAAATCGGGGGATTGCCAGTCCAACATGAGCCATGACTTCGGTGGACGTATCTACTTCATCGGCATAGATGGCGTACTTCACGAGATCAGTGTCGGAAGCGAACAAGGGTAGGGTCTCATAAAGTCAGATTAACACATCATAATATCCCATGATGTGTAGGAGAGCGAAGCATGTGGAAGAAAATCTTCAAACTGCCGCCAGTTGTCCTGATGGGGCTGGTTGTTGCCCTGCTTGTGGGTGCAGTGTCTACGACCAGCATTCAGGCACAAGAAAACTCACCTGAACTGCCAGCACCGATTCCCGGTACGGATGGGGTGCTGGTCGGCGCTGACTACTGGGCTAATGAGCCAATGATCCTGTCCGCCGGTCTGGGATTTGAGGGCATCATCGGCATCGATGAACTCAGTGAAGAAGGCGTACGTGAAGCAGAGGGAAGTTGGTTTAGGTCCATGACCTGCACCAACGGCGAAGAGCCAGCGAGTCGCAGCGGCGCCACCTCTAAGGACGTGATGGCGGTGATTGCTACGGGGAATCCTGATTTCTCCGATGCGCTTCCCATTGTCTTTAGCTGGCCGGTGGCTACCGAAACCATTGACATCACCGACTTCCAATTCACATTAAACAACGGTGAACTTGGTTTCCTCGAAGGCTTCACGATGTTCCCAAACTGGGAAGACAATGAACGCAATGTCGTCGTCGTCTTTGGTGAATTCGCCAATCGCGGTTTTGCCAGCGAAGCGGATGCCATCTTTCCCGTTCGGCTTGATATTGTTGGCGATTTGATCCTGGTGGGTCCC
>DAOTWP010000263.1:0-23699 GCA_034435675.1 Anaerolineae bacterium | reverse complement strand
AGCCGCCCACGCCCACCGTGAGCGTGCGCGCCGCCCCACTGTACACCCAGCCGCAGGAAATTGTCATCGCCGCCCAGAACGCCGCCCAACTGACGCTCTACGCCGAACTGCCGCGCATCCTTGCCGACGAGGTACTCTGGTCGCCGGGCGGGCTGACGCTGGCAGTCGTCGCCGGGGATACCGTGCTGCTCTATGACACCAGCGATCTGGACATCCCCCCGCGTGAACTGCTGCACAGCGGCGAGACTGTCACCGATATCGCCTTCAACCCGGACGGGCGGCTGCTCGCCACCGCCACACGCCAGGGTCCGCTGCGGTTGTGGTATGTGCCCGACGGCACACTACGCCAGACAATCGACACCGGCGTGCGCGGGGTTGACCTGCTCGCCTACAGCCCCAACGGCGCGCTGCTGGCATATGCCGTGATCACCGACGCTGTGCCGCGCGGCTTGTACGTCTACAACCTGCTGGACGACAGCGAAACCCCGCTGGAAGTCGCCGGGATTGCGCTGCCGTATACCGGGCTGGCGTTCAACCGTGACGGCAGCCTGCTGCTGGGCAGCGCGGGCAGCGGGCATGTGGGCGTGTGGGATACGCAGACGCTGGCGGCGGTGACCATGTGGTCCTATTCCGGCAGCATTGACGTTAGCGCGGACTTTGGCGGGCAGGTCGGCAGCGACCCCCGCGATGCCCTGACCATCAGCCCTGACGGGCGCTATGTCCTCACCGCCGACATCGCCATCCAGCGCAGGCTGCGGTTGTGGGACGCGGAAGACGGCGATCTGCTGGATCAATTCTACTTTGGCGCGCCGCCCAACCTGACGCCAACTTACTTCGGGCTGGCATTCGCGCCGGACAGCCGCACCCTGGCGATTGCCAGCAGCACGTATCCGGGGCAGGGCGCAGAACAGCCGCCCTGGGGCGAAGCAGTGCTCTATGATGTGGAGCAGCAGCAGATGCTGGCAGCGCTGCCACACCCCGGTGTGCGCTCGGTGGCATTCAATCCGGATCAAACGCTGTTTGCCAGTGTGGGCGGGGGATATGTGCGGCTGTGGGCACTGCCGGACTACATGCCGTCGCTGCTGCGGGCGAGCACCTATTATGACAACACACTGGTCGCCTACTGCGACAGCCTGGGCGGACCGGCGCTGCCGCCGCAGACCGGGCAGACGCTGGGTGTGCTGTGGAGCTGGTACGCCGCGGATGATGTTTTGCTGCGGGCGCATGTGCTGAACGCGCGCTACACGGTAACGCTGGATGGCACGCCGCTGGTTGGCTGGCGCTACCTGACACAGGTGGAACCCGACCCGGCAAATGACAATTATCCCACCGTCTATTATTTCACGCTGCTGGGCGACCTGCCGCAGGGTTTCTATACGCTGAACTACCGGCTGAACTGGCGCGAACCGGTCAGCGACGGCTTCGCGGCGTTTGGACCCGGCAGCGCCACGCCAGAGGAAACCGGCACCTGCGCCTTCACGGTGGGGAATTGAGGGGGGCGGGGTAGGATATATGCCGTTGAATATTTGTATGCAGTGTGGGCACGCTTCCCATGCTGACCTGAACGCTGCGCTGAACATCAGCCGCCGGGCGGTAGTCAATCCGCAATGCGCGGGCAGTGAATTGGGTATCAATCCTGCCTGACCTGCACGCCCCTGGCTTTGGCTATGGGTCGTTGACATCTTCACTGGCTGTAGAGAAAGGCGCAATGAGATGAAAATCTTACGCTTCGCAGCAATCCTTTTCCTTGCAGGATGGTTTAGCTTCCGAATGACTTCTTTGGCTCAGGATGATCGTTGTACCACGATCGTGCTGGAAGCATTGGATCTGGTTGAAGGTGTTTGCAGTTCTTTTGAGCGTAATCAGGTTTGTTATGGCAATAACCAGATTGATGTTGAGTTCTTTCCGGATGCAGCGGGCAGTTTTGAGAGTCCGGGGGATGTGATCGAATTATGGAGCATCAGCAGGCTGCACACGGGGGCTTATGACCCAGACAGCGGAGCGTGGGGGATTGCCCTTATCAATGCCCAGGCGGATCTGCCAGATACGCTGCCCGGTCAGAATGTCACCTTTCTGCTGACAGGGGATGTTACGCTAGATACTGCACGCGATGCAGGCGAGAACTCCCTGCAAGCGTTCTATTTCGCCAGCGGCGTGGGCGAAGTTCAGTGTCAGAATGCACCTAACAGTCTTGTGATCCAGAATCCGCAGGGGACACAGGTCAATTTGACCGTGAATGGTGTTGAAATCAGGCTTGGTTCAACGGTAGTATTAGGAATCACAGAAGAAGACAGCCTGGAGATCATCCTGGCTGCTGGGGAAGCTGAAATTGCAGCGTTGGGCGTCAGCCAACCTTTGCTTGCCGGGCAGACCACGACAATCCCCGTTGACGATAGCCGCGCTGCTGCCCCACCTACTGCGCCTGAACCTTATGACCCGGTACGCACGCAGGCTATTCCTTTCGGTTTACTGCCAGAGCGCATTGAAGTATCGGTAACGGTACCCTGGACCGATACAGGGATTATGCTGCACACGGGTGATCAATTCACCATCAGCGCATCCGGTTTGATGAATACCCACATCAGTGCAGAGGGTCCCTATGCCGACTTCAATCTGTGGGTTCCTCCAGCCGGTTTCCCGACTGATGCTGCCTGCCCTGTCACCTCTTTGGGTCCCGATTTCGTTTGCCGCAGCTCTTGTTCGGAAGCTGGTCTGGAAGGCTGTCTGGAAGGTGCTCCCGTGATGGCGCTCATCGGGCGCGTGGGCACGGGGGCGTCGTTTTTGGTCGGCGCTGGCGGATCGTTTACAGCCAATAGTGACGGCATGTTGCAGTTAGAGGTGTATGAAGGCGCGCTGGAGGGCTATGCAGATAATGCGGGCGCATTTTATGCCCTCATTACACTTATCGAGCAAAGTCAGTGAGTCTGTAAAATACAGGGGCTACACTTTCAGCAGGCAAACGCAGCGGCACTGAAAGCCAATCCACACGTGCCAAAGGTGGCACTCAGGGCACGGGTACAACAACCAGTGCGGGCGCAGTTAGGCGATGGCAGCCGTCAGTTTCTCCGACGGGTGAACGCATGGTTCAGCACAGGTATGAACTGGCGCGAACCGGTCAGCGACGGCTTCGCGGCGTTTGGACCCGGCAGCGCCACGCCAGAGGAAACCGGCACCTGCGCCTTCACGGTGGGGAATTGCGGGGCGCGGGTAGGCACGCACGAGCGCACGCACGCGCGGCAGAGATTTAACACGCTGTTTACCCCGCGATGATGCAATCGCGGCGGCGTAGGTCTATGCTGGAGTTGACGACCGTTGGCACAGACACTGATTCAGGAGGTTGACTCTGTGCGTACTTCAAGCGCTGTTTTATGCATCATGATCACCGTGCTGCTGTTCGGCAGCGCTGCTGCGGGCGCTCAGGCGGATGCCTGGGATGCCGTGCGCGCCGAAATCGACGCCTCGCGGCTGCGCGAGATGACGCTGATCGTCGGCACAGCGGATGGCGTGGTGTTCACCTATTCGCGCGGTGCTTTCACCCCGCAGACCGTTGTCCCGATTGCGTCCTCGACCAAGTGGCTGACTGCCGCGGTGATCATGACGCTGGTGGAGCAGGGGGTGCTGGCGCTGGACGACCACCCGCAGGACTATATCGACTGGTGGACGGCTGACCCCGCCGACCCGCGCAGCCAGATCACGCTGGCGCAGCTCCTGTCGTTTACGTCGGGATTTCACGAAGACCCGCGCTGCCTGCTCAGCGGACGCAGCAGCATTGACGACTGCGCCCGGCTGATTTACGCCAACTGGCACGCATACGCGCCGGGTACAACGTACTACTACAGCTCAACGCATATGGAAATCGCCGGGTTGATGGCGCAGAACGCGACCGGCGTCCCCTTTGGCGAATTGTTCACCACGCTGCTTGCCGACCCGCTGGACATGCCCAACACTGCTTACCTGCGTCCCAGCGCGTCGCATCCGCTGCTGGCGGGTGGGGCGGAATCGAGCGCAGAGGAGTACAGCCGCTTTTTGCAGGCGCTGTTCACAGGGGTAGTGCTGGCAGACTCGCGCCCGGTGATGTTCCAGGACTGGACGGCTGCCCCCGTGCAGATTGCCTATGCGCCGCTGTCCGACCGCTACCCCTGGCATTATGGGCTGGGGGCATGGCGCGAATGCTGGGCTGCGACCTGGACCGACGCCTGCTCTGAGCAAATGCTGGTTTCCAGCGGCGGCTCATTTGGCTGGTTCCCCTGGATTGATCTCGATCATGGCTACTACGCGCTGATCGCCCGGCGCGGCTTGGCGGGGAGTGTGGGCGAGTCCATTGCGCTGGCGGGGACGCTGCGCCCGCTGATTCTGGATGCGCTGGGGTCAGCCGCGGGGTAGATGGCGTGTGCCGGGCGTGCCGGGCGAGGCGGGCGGGCGCAAGGGGCGAAGCAGTCCTCGCCCCTGCATGCAAGCTTGAAAACCCGGCGTGACGCTAAGTGCAACCACAGAAATCTCGCGGGATTATTTTCCGTAGGGGCAGGTCTCAGACCTGCCCCTACATCCGACATTTTCAATTTGGTTGTACTTAGGTATCTGCGCGCTTGAGGATGACGATGCCCAGCGGGGGCAGGGTCAGGTTCAGGCTTTGCGGGTGATGATGCCACAGGATCGCGTCCGTCTCCATGCTGCCGTTGTTGCCCACATTGCCGCCGCCATAATGCTGGCTGTCACTGTTGATCAGTTCCGCATAGCGCCCCGGCTGCGGCACGCCCACGCGGTAGCCATAGCGCGGCACCGGCGTAAAGTTGCAGGCGATCACCAGAAAATCGCTTTTGTCCCTGGCGTAGCGGATATAAGTGAACACACTCTGTTCGGCGTCGTTCGCCTCGATCCACTGGAAGCCTTCAAAGCTGTAATCCACTTCATACAGCGCGGGCTGGCTGGCGTAGAAGTGGTTCAGGTCGCGCACCCAGTGCTGAAGCTGTAGATGGGTGTCGAACTGTTCCAGCAGATGCCAGTCGAGGCTGCGCGCCTCGCTCCATTCGCGCCACTGCCCGATTTCCGCGCCCATGAAGTTGAGCTTCTTGCCGGGGTGCGTGTACTGGTAGCCGAACAGCAGGCGCAGTGTGGCGAACTTCTGCCACCAATCCCCGGCAATCTTGGTCAACATGGATCCCTTCATGTGGACGACTTCATCATGCGAGATCGACAGCACAAAATTCTCGCTGAAGGCGTACATCAGGCTGAAGGTCAGCTTATTGTGATGATAGCGCCGGAACACCGGGTCAACCTTGATATATTCCAGCGTGTCGTGCATCCAGCCCATATTCCACTTGAAGGTGAAGCCCAACCCGCCGATATACGTCGGGCGGCTGACCATGCCCCACGAAGTCGATTCCTCGGCGATAGTCATGATGCCCGGCACCTGCCCGTGCGTGACCTCGTTCATCTGGCGCAGGAAGTCAATCGCCTCGATATTCTCCTTGCCGCCGTAGCGGTTGGGAATCCACTCGCCTTCCTTGCGCGCATAATCCAGATAGAGCATGGACGCCACCGCGTCCACGCGCAGCCCGTCAATGTGGTACTCGCGCAGCCAGAACAGCGCGTTGGAGATCAGGAAATTGCGCACCTCATTGCGCCCATAGTTGAAGATATACGTGCCCCAGTCCGGGTGTTCGCCCTGGCGCAGGTCAGCATGTTCGTAAAGGTGCGTGCCGTCGAAGTAGCTCAGCGCGAAGCCGTCTTTGGGGAAGTGCGCCGGAACCCAGTCCAGAATCACGCCGATGCCGTGCTGGTGGCACTGATCCACAAAATACCTGAAATCCTGCGGTGTGCCATAACGACTGGTCGGCGCGTAATAGCCCGTGACCTGATAGCCCCAACTGCCATCAAACGGATGCTCCGCGACAGGCAGCAGTTCGATATGCGTGTAACCCATGTCTTTGACGTACTTGACCAGTGTGTCCGCCAGATCGCGGTAGCTCAGCCAGTGGTCGTCCGCTGTGTGCCGCCATGATCCCAGATGCACCTCGTAAATCGCCATCGGGCTGGTCAGCGGATCGCGTTCAGCGCGGGCAGCCAGCCATGCCTGATCGCCCCAGGTGTAGCTGTTCATGTCGGCAATCACGGACGCCGTGCGCGGGCGCAGTTCTGCCGCAAAGGCGAACGGGTCTGCTTTTTCCGTGCGGTAGCCGTCAAAACGCGAACGGATCTCATATTTATACGCCATGCCGGGCTTGAGTTCGGGGATGAACAGTTCCCACACCCCACTGGCGCCGTGTGGCTGCATCGGGTGTACCCGCAAATCCCAATGGTTGAAGTCGCCCAGCACGCTGACGCGGTAGGCATTCGGTGCCCAAACAGCAAAATTGACTCCCGGCACACCATCCACTTCGCGCGGGTGTGCGCCAAATTTTTCGTAACTGTAGAAATAGCGTCCCTCAGCATATAAGTGGAGGTCGTAATCGGTCAGCAGGCGCGTCGTGAAGGCGTAGGGATCGTGAAACGTTTCGCTGCCGCCATCGTGCAGTGCCGCCTCGTACACATAATCCGCGCTGCCGAAGCTGCCAGGCAGGGTCAGCTCAAAAAAGCCCTCGTCGCGCCGGCGGGTCATGGGGTGGCGTTCGCCGTCGCGCTGGTCCAGCAGTGTCAGGCTGCTGGCGCGCGGCACAAAAGCGCGGAACGAGGTGGCAGGCTGTTGTTCATCACCGGCAGGGTGCGGACCGAGCAGGTCAAACGGCGCACCGTGATGCGCATTCAGCAGCGAGTTAATCGCGTCAGGATGAATCTCAGCAGGCATGGCAGCAATCCTGTATCAGCATGATCAATCAATGGGCAATGAGTGTACCAGAGCGCAGGGCAGGCGACAAAAGGCAACCTGCGCCAGGTTGTATTCGGATTTTGCGGCAAATGCCGCACTGCCCGCAGAACGAACTGAACCGCAAAGGGGCGAAGGGCGCAAAGCGTATTGCACCACAGAGGCACAGCGGGCACAGAGAACGTGGCTTTTATTCCGCTGTCTGCTTCGTGACTCTGTGGTTTTGAACAGCCCTTGCGCGCTGCCCCCATTTCCGTACTACACCCGCTGCACGAACGGCAGAATTACGCTGCCGAAGCAGTGCGCTGCCGAAGCAGTGCGCTGCCGAAGCAGTGCGCTGCCGTTCTGGCGCTGCCGGCGGATGTTTCGGCAGGTGTTCGCCTGTACAATAGCCTTTAGCAGAACATATGGCGAGAGGAAATATCCTATGTCCCCGATTTCTGAGCAAACGGCGCTGGTGCTGATTGACGTGCAGGAAGGGCTGGACGAACCCCGGCTGGGCAGGCGCAACAACCCCGATGCCGAGCGCAACATGGCGCGGCTGCTGGCGCACTGGCGCGCTTCAGGACGCCCGATCTACCATGTGCAGCACATGTCTACCGAACCCAATTCGCCGCTGCGCCCGGAACTGCCCGGCAACGCTATCAAGGCGATTGTCGCGCCGCAGGGCGACGAACCCATCATCCAGAAGACGGTCAACAGCGCGTTTATCGGCACTGATCTGGAACAGCGCCTGCGGGCACGCGGCATACAATCGGTGGTCATCGTCGGGCTGACGACCAATCACTGCGTCTCCACATCGGCACGCATGGCGCACAACCTCGGCTTCACGACCTACCTGGTCGAAGACGCGACGGCGACATTTGAGCGCAGCGGCGTTGACGGCACGCATTACCCGGCGGAAGTGGTTCACGCGGTGGAACTGGCGACCCTGCATGGCGAATTTGCGACGGTGGTCAGCACTGGCGCTTTGCTGGACATGGCGTAGGCGGGGGAGTCTTCGTGTCGCGTTAACCGGCAGTCGGCAGGTTGCCCGACTCGCGCAGCGCTGCCAGCAGGGACGCTGCCCACAGGCGCACCTGCTCGCAGTAGCGCGGCGCGCCGCCTGCTACCACATCCGCCGCGGTCATCGTCCACTTAACCGGATACGTGTACACCCCGTGCGACTCCGGCGTGCCGGTGATTTTATGCCTGCGCACGCCCGAATCCACGCTGGCACTCAGGCGCTGGCGCACCGCCTGCGGCGTCTGCCCCTGCTCGACAAAGCCGACCAGCATCTCCAGCCCGGCGCGCAGGGTTTCGGGCGAATAGAGGTGCGGGTGCTGCAAGTGGTAGCACAGCACCGCCAGATGATGCACAACGCCGAACGCCGGATTTTCTGCCTCCCAGAACAGCATCTGGTGCAGGAACTGCTCGCAGCTTGCGCCGGACTGCCGCGCCGCGCCGCAGTCCGGGCAGGGGGTGACTGCCGGGGTCATGTGAACCTCACGATTCTCGGTTAGATTCGTCGGGTGCGCCATCCCGCGCGCCTGCCAGCCACTGCTGCACCGCCTGCTGCCAGTCCTCGCGCTGTGGCGCAACCCCGCTGGCGCAGCTCAGCACGCGCCGGGCAATGCTGGCGTTGACCTCGTCCAGTTCGGGGTGCAGCGCCAGAAACAGCAGCCAGCGCCCCGTGCTCTTGTCGCCCAGCACCAGCAGCAGCGCCCCCGCCGTCGCAATGCGCAGTTCGGCGTTGCTCTTTTCGTTGGCGATATCCAGAAATTCGGCGGTGCTGTGCCAGCCGCCAAGCGCGTCCATCGGCGTCGTCAGCGACTGCGTAAATTCCAGATTCCAGCGCCGCAGCACGGCTTCGCTTTCCGCGCAGATCGCGCGCAGCCCCTCGCGCAGCCCCTCGCGCAGCCCCTCGCGCAGTTCGGCAGCGCCTTCGCCTGTGCCTGCCGGCGGGTTTGCCGTTGGGTTTGCCGTTGGGTTTGCCGTCGAGTTTGTCGCGATGTCTGCTGCCAGAGTTGTAATCTGCGCGTCGGTCAGCGCCAGTCCGCGTTCTGCCAGCAGGCGGCGCAGTTGGCGCAGCAGCAGCGCCAGAATGTCCGCCAGCGGGGCGTCATCCAGTGCGGTGGGGCGGTTAGGGGGCATGGGCAAAGTCCTCTGTTCAGCCAAACAATGCGGACAGTGAGACCGCGAAACCTGGCAGAACAGCGTCTGCTGTCAGCGTTGCAGCGGCGTCCACATGCTGCGGTTGTGCGTCGGGACGATAGACCACTGCCCGGCGGCTTTGCGGCTTGAGCACCCAGATCAGGCGCACGCCATCGGCAAGATAGGCGTCGATCTTTGCGTCAAGCTCATCCACTTTATCTGTCGGCGAAACCACCTCGATCACAAAGTCAGGGACCAGCGCCAGAGGGCGTTCGTCGCTGGTGGTCGTTTCGTATTCTGCGCTGCGCGCTCCGGCGTAGAACATGATGTCGGGAATACGCGAACCTATAACCCAATTGCGATCCTGTGCATCGGGGCGGATAAACGTCGTCTCGACATAGACTTCACCTGCCCGGTGAGACAATACAAAATGATCCAGCAGCCGAAAAAGCGCCCGGATAACTTTGCTGTGCTTGAACAGGGCGGGCATGACCGCCAGCCTTTCGCCGTTGATGAGTTCAAAACGCTGCTGATGTATGGCTTCCATGAAGGCATCCAGCGGCATCCCCATCCGTTCGGTAATCGGTGTGTTCATCAGAGTTGTTCCCATAGCTTGCCATGTTTCTATCATAGCACAGCCTTCCAGCGCAGCCGCACCCGCGCTAAATACAACCACAGAAATCGCGCGGGATTGTTTTCCGTAGGGCGCGGGTCTGAGACCCGCCCCTACATCCGACATTTTCAATTTGCTCGTACTTAAGTCTCTAGCCGAGAAATCAGATGTTCTTCCAGGGGCGAGGCACACCTCGCCCGGCTTGATGAATCTACGGCTAGATTCTAAAAACTCGCAAAAATTGCGCCCGCCTTTACGAAATTGCACGGCGTAAAAATTGCGCTCATGCTATGATGATGCCGACATCACAGCGCAGTACCAGACTACGGCGGTGCTGCCGTTTTTACAGCACAGATTCATTTTGTCAGGAGAAGTTATATGTCTGTACGTGACGATATGCAGCGCGCACAGGACTTGATCCGCGAAAAACGTTATGCCGAGGCGCGGATGCTGCTGCAAACCATTGACCACCCCAAAGCGCGTGAATGGCTCGCCCGGCTGGACGAAATTGACCCGCCGGGGCAGGCAGCGCGCCCCGCCGCCCGCGCCGCAGACCGGACGAACCAGCTTGCCAGCCCGCCCGCCCGCCCCGCCGCCATGCCGTTGGACTACGGTTCGCCGGTGCAGACCAGTGTGCGCCGTTCCAGAGTGCCCTTCTTTGGGTTGATTTTGCTGCTGCTGTTTACGGTGGTGGGCGGGGTTGGGGTAGGGCTGCTGCTGTGGCTGTCCTCCAAGCTCATTTACCTGATTTTCCTGTCGATTGTCATCGCCGCCGCGCTGCTGTTTGGTGTGCTGACCATCTCGGTGCGGGTGGGCAAGGTGCGCAGCGGGTTGGTGCTGTTCGTCTTCGGCGTGATCGCCGGGCTGCTGCTCTACGGCACCTATCGCGGGGCAGAGTACCTGGGTATTCTGAATGACGAATATCAGGCGTTCCGCACGCTTGTCGCAGAAGAGATCACCGCCGAAGACTCCAATGCCACACAGGAAGAAGTTGACGCACTGATTGATGAAGTGCTGCTGCAAGAAACCGGCGCGGCAGGCTTCGACGGCTTCCGCATACTCTATGATGATTACCTCGAAGATGAAGTTGGGGATCGCGGCTTTATCGGCTTTATCAAGCTCGACCTGCAAGACGGGCTGACCATTCAGCGCACCAGCAGCACCTCGTTTGGCGCGACCAGCGGCACGGGCGGCATGAACCTGCCGGATTGGGCGGAAGCGGTCTACTGGGCGCTGGAAATCGCCATCGTCACGCTGGGACCGGCGGTCGCGCTGGTGAACAGAGGCAAAGAACCCTTCTGCGAGGCAGAAAACCGCTGGCTGGCGTGGGAGTTCGCCGGCAGGGTGGAATTCCAGCAGCAGGGTATGTTCGTCAATCTGATCAAGCAGGGGCAGTTCAGCGCGGCGGGGCAGTTGATGACGCAGCAGCGCGGCAGAAACCTGCTGGTCACGGTGTACACCGCGCGGTGCAGCGAGCGTTCGCCGGACGCGCACCTGAAAGCTACCGTGCAGCGCGGGCGCAGTGTCAGCGAACTGCTTAAGATGCAGATCAGCGCGGCGGCACACAGCGATCTGCTCAGCAACGTGCGCATGTAGTGCTTCGGGCGAACCGCAGCACACGCCGTTAACCGGGGAATACCGGCTGTTAACCCGGTGTTCCCCCGCGCCGGCGCAGCGTGGCGTTTGCTTTGCCGTAAATCTGCGCCGCTTCCACAAAACCGCCAATGCGACTGCCGACAAACGGCGCACCGCTGAATTCGCGCGCGTTAGTGGGCTGCCAGTCGGTTAATCCCAGCCGTTCGCCGGCATCTGCAACAAACTGCGCCAGCACGCCCTGTGCCGGAACACGCAGCACAAACCACACAGCGAACAAGCCTTCTGCTGTGCGATGTGATCCCTGAGTATACAGCAGGCAGTTCAGTTTTCCGATGACCCGCACCAGATGATCAAGGTCTGCCGAATCTACCGGGCGCACTTCCCAATCGGTTTTGAAGTAATAATTCTTGTCGGCGGGCATTATGTCCTCATCTTCCGCGCTGCCTTTACAGTGCGGAGGGTCCCCTGTCGGGCTGCCGCGCTGCTCTGCGACGGCGTACCCTGGCAGTCGGGACAGTGCTAGCAGCGGGATTATGCCGCGAATATGCTAATCTGACAACCAGTTCTGCTAATAGAATGCAGGAAAAGCAGCCGGCGGTGGAGGGTGGGCAATTGGTTCGCCCCCCAGCCGTCACGACATGTTATACTAAGTACCAGCAATTTAAACATGTCGGGGCGTGTCTCAGACCTGCCCCTGCGGAAAACAATCCCGCCAGATTTTTGTGGTTGTATTCAGGGACGCTTAAGGGACTCATCCAGGTAAAGGGGAATGCCGGAATGCCTGTCGCCATTCAGGAAATGCTGCTGCCGGGACGCACAACGCAGGAGCGCCTTCAGCGGGCGCGCGACCTCGGTTTTGCTGGGGTGGAGTTTTCGGCAGAGCAGCTTACCGCGCGGGTGCCGGAAATTGCCGCGGCACTGGCGCAGACGCAGTTACAGGCTGCCGCGGTGCATTTTGGGCAGCGCGCTGGTTTTTGTGACCCCGACCCGGCGCTGCGTGAGGACGCGATTTCGCGGTTGCGACAGGCGCTGGCAGATGCGCTTGACCTGGGCGCGCCGCAGGTCTTGTTGGTGCCGCACTGGGGTGCGCTGACACTGCCCGACCTGACGCCCTTCAAGACGCCGCGCCAGCTTGCCGCCGACCTGACCGTCTGGCTGCTGCGTACCGTGTCCGATCTGGCGTATGCGATCGGGGTTGATCTGCTGCTGCTGCCCGTGAATCGCTATGAGTCTGCCTTGATCAACCGGTTGGAAGATGCGGCGCTGTTCCGCCACCAGATTGCCGACCACCCGCATGTCAAGCTCGCCGCCAGCACATTTCATCTGGCAGTGGAAGAAGCGGATCTGTTCGCCGCGCTGCGCACCTATGCGGCGCACATCGCCTATCTGCAAGTGGCGGATCATAACGGGCGGCTGCCGGGCGGCGGCATGCTCGACTTCGCCGCGCTGGGGGCGCTGCTGCGCGAAGTGGGGTACACCGGGTGGATCACGCTGGAATGTCCGCAGCGGCACGAGCATGATCTGGCACAGGATCTGCCCGCCGCACTGGAAACGCTGCGCCGCGCCGCGATGGTCGGCTGACACACCGCCGGCTGAAACACCGCCGGCTGACACACCGCCGGCTGACACACAGGGGCAGCATCTGCCGCGCCGCGCGAAAGCGCGATCACTGGTTGACAGTGTGCGGCGGGTAATGCTATGGTTAAAATGGTGTCTAAATGGAGTCAACGCATTGAGCAGCCTTTCAGGGTGGAGTGCATGCATTACCGCGCGCTGGTCGAAGAATGGGACGATGAAACGCTGGTGTTCGTGCGGGAACTACCGGGCTTTTTTGTGTCTGCCCGCACGGGTGATGCTGCCATGCACGCCGCGCAGGATGCCATAGACCCCTACTTTGATTGGCTCGGCGCGCACCAACTGCCGCTGCCCTTTGCCGACCCCGCCGCGCGCAGTGCGGTGCGCATTGGCATGGGCGAGTGGCTGCCCGCGTCGTATGAACTTGAAGGGGTTGGACCCCTGTTCAAAGCAGACTTGCAAGCGCCCACCCCGCAGGAACTGGATTATGCGCTGCGTGTGGCGGATGCTGCGCGCGCTGATCTGGTGCGCGTTTGCCAGCGTATGTCGCCAGAGGCGCAGACCAGCATTGCCGATGCTGATGGCTGGTCTATCGAGGATCATCTGGCGCATTTGGCGCGGGTGGAACTGTGGTATGTTGCCGCGCTGAATGACGGCAGAATGCCCACTGCACGCCTGATGGATGACCCGGTGGAAGCGCTGCAATACAGCGGAGAATACGCCGCACGCCGCCTGCGCACGCTCAGTTCGGAACAGCTTGGGCAGGTCTTTACACGCGACGGCGAACAATGGACCGCTGCCAAAGTGCTGCGCCGCATGATCGCCCACCTGCGCGAACACTATCCGCTGCTGCTGCGCCTCGAAAAACTATCCCGCGCAGACGCCTGACTGCGCCCATGCTGGTTGGCTGCCCTGCCGCATCCAGCACAGATAATCCCCGCATGCCCCCAATTTGATCTACCATTCGCTCCGCGTACCTGCTACGATTTCACTGCTGTCTGTACATCTGTTCCTGCGAGAAAGATCGGTTATGCCCCGCCAACCTCTGATCGTTTACCCGGTAGAAGCCCCGGTGCGCGATGCCGCCTTTGACCTGACCACAACGCTGATTGACGCGCTGGCGTCTGCGGATGTCGCCCCGCAGACCGGGGACGTGCTGGCGGTCAGCAGCAAGTACACCGCGATCAGCGAGGGGCGCGTCGTCGCGCTGGCGGATGTGGCGGTCAGCCCGGAAGCAGAGGCGCTGGCGGAGCGTTATCACATGCTGCCGCGCATGGCACAGTTAGTCCTGCAAGAGGCGGATCACATCTTCGGCGGCATTCCGCTGGGCTTCCTGCTCACGGCGAAGGACGGCATCATCTCCCCGAATGCCGGGCTGGATCGCAGCAACATCCCCAGCGGTTATGTGGTGCTGTTCCCGCGTCATCCCTACGCCAGCGCCGAACGGGTGCGCCAGGCACTTCAGGCGCATTACGGCGTGCGGCTGGGGGTGATTCTCACCGATAGCTGGCTGATGCCGGGACGCTGGGGCACAACCGGCGTGGCGCTGGCAACCGCTGGCTTTTACCCCGTGCAGGACGAACGCGGCAAAGCTGATCTGTTCGGCAACCCGATGGCAGTCACGCAGCGCGGCATTGCCGATACGATTTGCGCGGCGGCACAACTGGTCATGGGCGAACGCGACGAAGCAACCCCGCTGGCAGTGGTGCGCAACAGCGGCGTGCAGCTCACCGACGCGCCGCTCAGTGCCGAGGACGTAGCAATCCCCTGGCAGATGTGCATCTATGTCGAATCGCTGACGCTGGGGCTGCTGCCCGGCGGCGCACCGGCAGAGTCCTGGTCTGCGCGCCTGCCGAACAAGGATCGCAGCGGCGCGGGCGCTTGACAGCGGGCGCTTGACAGCGGGCGCTTGACAGCGGGCGCTTATAGACAACCGGATAAGAAAGCGCCTTCGCGCAGCACGGGTGAAACATGCTTCGCCCCTACGAGTGCGACACGCAATCTCATTGGTCTGATTTTGTATTAAGGTACAACCAAATTGAAAATGTCGGATGTAGGGGCAGGTCTCAGACCTGCCCCTACGGAAAATAATCCCGCGAGATTTCTGTGGTTGTACTTAAACGACCAGCTTGAAAATGTCGGATGCAGGGGGAGGGCTGAGACCCGCCCCTGCGCAGAAAACAATTCCCCGGAATTAGCAGCTATCCGTAAACGCAAACAAGGGGATGATGCAGTGTTCCAAAATAATCCGGCGTTTGGGCGGACGGCTTCGCTCAGCGGGCGCAGGCGCCCCTAAGCGCAGCGGCGTCCGCACCCTACACAACCTACGGTTCGCAGGGGAGGACTAAGCGCAGCGCATGTCCGCCTTTGTTCTCCGGATTTAATCGTTAAAGCGCACAATCCCCTTGTTCAGGAAAACCGGTTTATGGATAGGTTCTGAGTCTGTTTGGACTCAAGTTATTCATGCGCCGCCTGCTCTGTCAGCTCCGCGCACATACTCCTGTAAGCACCCCGTTGCAGAACGCCCGTTCTTGACATGGATCGCACAAACGTGCTACTCTGAGTCATCGCACATTTGTTTGCCACACCATCAAAAAGGGGCTGCAACCATGATTATGCCAATTCTTGGAGTCAAGGATATTGAAGCCAGCATCGCTTTTTACCGCGACAACCTGGGCTTTAACCTGGGGGTGACCATGCCGGGGGCAGATGGCAAAACCAATTTCGCCATTGTGGACCTGGGGGGCAAGGTGATGATCGGGCTGTCGCTGGATCACCAGACGGCGCAGCGGGGGAACGGGGTGGTCTTTATGGCGTATGTGCCGGACGAGCAGAACATCGACAGCTATTATGACGATGTGCAAAAACGGGGTACGGCAATCACCACGCCGATCAAAACCGAGTACTGGGGGGATCGTGTCTTTGAGCTGAAAGACCCCGATGGCTACCTGCTGTCCTTCTGCAAGACGGTCAAGCAGATGACGCCGGAAGAAATTGTCGCGGCGGGCACAGCGCGGTAACTGGCGGGCGCGCAGCCTGTCTCCCGCAGTCCTTGCTGCCACACACCACCGCGCGCCGGTGTGCAACCGCGTTCGCTGCTGGCGCGTACACAGTCTCAGGGGTAGGATTGATCCTGCCTGCTGAGACTGTTTTTATGCTGGTTAACGAGTGCAAAGGACTCAGACGATGAGTGAACAGGACCCGATGGATATGCCCCCAGAGCAGGGGCACGACTCCGCGCCCAAAACACTGGCGCAGGCAGAACGTGAGGCGCGTGAACTGGTCAACAACTGGGCGGCGGGCGCGCTGCTGACCGGCTGGCTTCCCGGCAGCACGCTGTTTCTGACCGGTGCGGATTTTGTGATGCTCACCCAGGTGGCGCAGGCGTTCGGCATTGGCGCGTTTGACCAGGAAGCGGCGCTGACGACGATTGGCGCGACAGTGGCGAGCGGCGTGACCGGCTCACTGATTGCCGAGGGTGTGGGCTTGATCCCGGTGGTGGGCTGGGCGGTCAAAAGCGGCATCATGTCCGCCAAAGCGAAAATGCTGGGCGACGCGGTGGTGGAATACTTCAAGAAGCTCAGCCCGTACCGCTGATTGGGCAGGGGGCGGTTTTGTTCACAACGATTATGACGGTTCCCCCTATAAACCGCAGGGGTGCGGAGAACCCTGAATTCTCCCCACCCCTGCGCACCCATATAGTGTTTCTACATTTTCATTAGACACCTGAATGGGCGCAATCGTTCCGAAAGATTTTTAAGAACATGTGAAGCCCTGCGCAAGCGCAGAAAACCGGTATCCGCCGCCCGGCAGCGCCTCACTTCAGCACACCGGCGGCTGTCAGCGCGTCCAGTTCCGCATCGCTGTAACCCGCTGCACGCAGCACCTCGCGCGTGTGTTCGCCATATCCGGGAATCACATTCTCAATTTGCGGCTCGCTGTCGCTCAGGTGAATCGGGCTGCGCATCCAGGGCGTGCCGTCGGCGAATCTGCCCAGCATGCCGCGCATGGCAAAATGCGGGTCGTCCGCCACCTCGCCCGGCGCGACTACCGGCGCATAGCAGCAGTCGGCGTCCAGCAGCAGCGCGTTCCAGGCGTCCAGCGTGCGCCCGGCGAAGATGCCGCCCAGTTCCGAGCGCAGGTAGGGCTGGCGTTCCGCGTCCAGATAGTTATCCAGCAGGTCGGGGCGCTCAATCGCGTTGCAGAAGTTCGCCCAGAATTTCGGTTCCAGCGCCGCCAGTGATGCGGATTTGCCGTCGGCAGTCGTGTAGATGCGGTAACACGCCAAGCCGCCAGTCAGGTTGCCCGCGCCGCTGCCCGTGTTCAGCAGCAGCGCCTCCGCCCAGGCATACAGCACGAACGGCAGCGCGCCCTCTGCCAGCGCCACATCCACAAAGCCGCCTGCGCCCGCCCGTTCGCGCCGCAGCAGTGCCGCCAGAATGCCGCCCACGCCCACCAGCGCGCCGCCAATGTCCGCCACCTGCCCGCCGAAGGGCTGTGGAGCGTCCATTGCGCCGGTCAGCCCGGCAAGCGACACATAGTTCAGGTCGTGCCCGCCGCGTTCGACATAAGGACCGTTTTTGCCCCAGCCGGACAGCGCACAGTAGACCAGCCGGGGGTTGACCGCGCGCAGCGCTTCGTAGCCCACGCCGAGGCGCTCCATCACGCCGGGGCGGAAGCCTTCGACCAGCACATCGGCGCTGGCGACCAGCTTCTTGAGCACCTCGGCGCCGCGCGGGTCCTTCAGGTTAAGGATTACGCTGCGTTTGCTGCGGTTATTCATGCGGAAAAAGATGCTCTGCCCGCCGATCAGCGGGGGCATCCAGCGGGCGTAATCGCCGCCGCTGGGATCCTCAATCTTGATGATCTCCGCGCCCAGGTCTGCCAGCAGCATCGTGCAGACCGCGCCGGGCAGCAGGCGGGTGAGGTCGAGAACGCGCATTCCTGCGAGGGGGTGGGTCATGATCTGGCTCCGTGATAGGCAATGAATGGGTTACAGGGCGAAAGAATGAACAGCGTTTACTGGTAATCCTGGACAGATGCGTCAGGAAATTCCTGGCTGCACAGCGATTGATACGCCCGTTAAGAGGTGGTCTGAGAATCCTGCCGCCGTTGCCTTTGTAGGGGCGGTCTCAGACCCTCCCCTACGGGAGAAATCACGAAAGTTCAGCCAGCCTCTCGGAGCGTCTGGCACGGTTTGCCTAATTCGGGCGGTCGCCCGCGCTGATACGGCTGATGACATACTGCGGCGGTCCGCCTTCTGACAGCCAGCCGATGACGAACAGGTTGCTGCGCAACTGCACCTGCCACCAGTTGGTGCCATCCGCGCAGACCGGTCCGCCGATAATCGTGAAGGGCGTACCGTGAATTAGCGCCAGCAGCACCGGCGCGTCACGTCCGGGCGTGCTGCGCAGGTAGCGCGGTTCCTGCCCCGGCGGCAGATCAACATAACCCGCCGTGCCCAGGTCAAACGGCAGCGGCGCGGCGCAGACTTCCGCATTCACCGCGCTGAGCGACTGCACATACTGCGATCCGGCAGCGCTTTCGGCAATCCAGCCGCGATAGGGGAAGTTGACCACCGTCGCGTCAACCAGCCACCAGTTAAGTCCATCCACACACATGGGACCGCTGAGCACCGTCACCAGTTCGCCCGCCGGGACCACTGTCAGCACCAGCCCGGCAGTGCCCGCGTTCTGGCGCAGGCGTACACTGCTCAGCACGACCAGCCGTTCGCCCTGCACGAAGGGCTGCGCCGGGGCACAGGCGTTTTCTTCCAGCACAGACGGCGGCACGACGACGAAGTATTCGGCATCGGGTCTGCCTTCTGCTACCCAGCCGTCATTGCCTGCGGGCATATTCACGCGCCACCAGTTGAACCCGTTGGCGCAGACGGGTCCTTCGGTCACGGCTGCCAGCGTTTCTTCGCTGGTATAGTTGACCAGCGCCTCCGCCAGCGACGGACCACTGCGAATATTCACCCCGCCGCGAATGATGACCGGACCGCCCACTTCCAGCGGCAGCGGCACATAACAGCCGCCGGCGGGCAGCGTGGCGACAGCAGTCACCGCAAAAATCGGCACGCCGGGCGTGACCGGGATCGGCTGCGCGAGATGGTCTGCCGCGCCGGGCACTGTGCTGGCTGTGGGTGTCAGCGCCAGCACGGGCAGCGCCGCGACTGCCAGCAGCGCCAGCAGCAGGCTCCATGTTCTTGTATGCCAGATTCGTGTACGCATAGGCTCGCCTGTTTAGAATACCCGCCAGATTCGCGTTGACGAACAGTCCCTTAGAACCTATCCATCAACTGGTCCTGCTGAACAAAGTGATTTATCCCCTTGCCGGATCGATACTTATTGTACGCCAGAAGCGCCAGACGCGCAGGTTACAGCGGCGCGCGCCTGAGCGAATCTGCCAGCAGCCAGAGAGCGAACAGCACCACCAGTTCATAATTGGGGCTGCCGTCATCGTTTTGTAAAAAGCGCACCTGATGCGCGCGATACTGTGCCAGATACCCGCCGATCAGCTCCAGATCCGCCAGCGCATGTTTGTCCACCAGCACGGTGTCGCCCGGTTCGCTGTACCGGCGGCGTCCGCGCGCCAGCAGTTCCAGCGTGTAGCGTTCGCTGTACTGGCGCAGCACTTCCGGCACAAGCTGCACCTTGATACGCAGCAGCGCCGCCCAGTGCGCCGCGCTTGCCGCGACCAGCAGTTCCAGCGCAAACGGCTTTTGCGGCGGGCGTGCTGTTGTCTGCATCAGTGTGCTGGGCGGTATGTGCTGGCGGCTCAGGTGTGCGCGAATCAACTCACAGGCGCTGTGGCTGTGTGGCGAAAGGTGCAGCGTGATGGCGCGACTCGTGGACATGACACCTTGCCTTGTGGGGGGCAGTCAACCCCGTGAATGGGAAATGCAGCGCGCAGCGCCGGTAAAAGCGCTAAACGCGCTGCCTGCAAGACCGGGCAGCAGTTGCCCGGTTCAGTTTGCCAGCAGTGCGCCCGTCAGCGGGTCTACGCCCGTGTCGAGTTCGCCGCTTGCCAACCGCCGCAGCGTGACCAGCACCAGCGCGGTTACGTCTTCGTCAACATAGTCAAAGGCATCGTGCGGCGGGGCGAAGCTGATACCGCCGTTCGCCACGTCCAGCGTATAAATGCCGCCGCCGGTCCAGTCTGCACCACTGCCCGCCAGCGCGCCTACCATGTCGTACACCCCGACATCCACACGCTTCTGCGCGCTCGTGATCAGGAATTCCGCCCCTGGGGTGCTCCCGCCGCCAAACGTTGTGAAGTATTCGTCCACGTCTACGCCGATGACGAACACGCCCTGCTGCGCGGCAAACAGAATTGCGCCGGAACCAGTGGGACCGCCGACACCAAAAATCACATCCGCGCCTTCATCGATGAACTGCTCTGCTGCCGATGCCCCTTGATCGGGGGCAACGAAGCTGTCCAGATGCACGCCGAGCAGGGTCAGGTCGCGCCCCATCTCGGCAGCAGCATAACGCGCGCCCTGTTCGTAGCCGTTACGGTAGCGCAGCACGGGCGGAATGTCGATGCCGTAGACTCCGCCGATGACGCCGCTCTGGGTCATCAGCGCTGCCATCACGCCCACCAGGAAGCCCGCCTGATCTTCGCGATACTGGAAGCCCACCAGATTCGGCGGGATTTCGCGTCCGAAGAAGCCCTGGTCTACCCCGATAAAATAGACTTCCGGATTCGCCAGCGCCGCCGTGTACGTCGCATCCTCAATCAGGAAACCCACCGTGATGATCGCGTCGTAGCCTTCGTTCACGCACGTGTTGATGTTGTTCAGGTAGTCTGCCTGCGCCTGTGTCTCGATGAACGTCGTCTCCAGGCTGAAATCTTCTGCCGCCCGCAGCATGCCTTCATACGCAAGCTGGTTGAACGTGCCGTCATTCACCCGCCCCACGTCTGTCACCAGGCACAGCGTCTGAATCGGCGTCGCGCCCAGTTCACCCGCGCTGCCTTCCGGCGTGTTGGTGCTAAAGGGCAGCGGAGGCAGCCCACCGCTGCTGCCAGTCGGGGTTTCGGTGGGGGTTGGCGTCCAGGTGGGCGGCAGAGTCGCTGTGGGCAAGCGCGTCACGGTGCTGAACGGCGTCTGTGTGTCGGTCGGCGTGGCGGTCTCGGCAGGCACACGGGTATTGGTAGAGGTCGGGGTCACGCCTGCGCCGGTGCTGTCTGCGCTGGTGCTGTCCGCGCTGGCAACCTGCGTTTCCAGATGGCTGATGGTGCCGCGCAGTGCGGCATTTTCTGCCTCAAGCGCACCCAGCGCCGCCTGCTGTGCCGCGCAGGGGTTTTCGATGTTATCGCCCGCTGCCACGCCGGGCAGACACAGCGGTACGCCCGCCGCGCTGAACAGCACTGGCAGCAGCAGCAGGGCAGCGCCGCCCAGGACTGCCCAGAGGACACGATTTTGTCGCGGATGAACGAACATGCCCTACACTCCTGTGATATGATCACCGATCATCTATAAGGAACAGGCTGCATAATAGCTGAGCCTGCGTCAAGGTAGTTGCAGCACTGCCTGCACGCTGCCCGCCGCGTTACTCAGCAGCGCCGCATCGCCGCTTTCGCCCCAGACGGCGGCAGGCGCTCCCCAGAACAGTGCCACCGGCGTATTGCTGCCGCTGCGGGAATACACGCTGATTGCCGCCCCGCTGAACAGGCGCATTTCTGGGAAAACAAAGACGTTTCCCTGGGTATCTGCCAGTGTCCAGCCTGTGAGGTCAATGACCCCGCCAGTATTGCGCAGGATGACCTGTTCTGCACTGAGGTCGCCGCGCCCCAGCACGTCCACGATGATCACGGTGGCATCGCTGGCGGTGGGCGCAAGGGTGATCTGCGGTGCCGCCGCGCCCATGTCCGCTGTCTGCGTTTGCAGAAAGCTGACCGTGCCGCGCAGTGCGGCATTTTCTGCCCGCAGGGCGTCTGCTGCTGCCTGCTGTGCCGCGCAGGGGTTTTCGCTGTTGTCGCCTGCCGCTACACCGGGCAGACACAGCGCCACGCCTGGCACGCCTGCCATCCCAAACAGCAGCAGTGGGATGAGCAGCATCCCCGCAAGCAGGGTAAGGCTCCAACGCATAAGTCGGACGGGACGCATGCAGCACCTCCGCAGCGGTTAGTTGATTTCAGCGGGGCGTTCGCGCCAGAATCCTGCCCGGATTGAGCGGCGCTTGGGTTGGCGGGTTCAACGCACCGAACAATGCCCTACATTAATTGTAACGCCGGGCAGACACAGCGCTATAATTCCTGTGCGAATCAGGAAGATCGTCAGGGGGGAGAGGTGAAAGACCGCGAACGGCTGAAGGTGGCGGGACAAGCGCAGGCGCACACGCGCGCCCACTTCGACGCCGCCAGCGCCTACTGGCAGCAGGTCTACAGCGACAGCAGCAGTTATACCGGCTATGCGCTGCAAAAGCTGCACCAGGAGGTGTTACAAAGGGTCAGAGAGTATGGGGAGGGACTGCGTGTGCTGGATGTCGGCTGCGGCGCAGGCGTCACGGCACGGGCGCTGGCGGCGGCAGGGCACACTGTCAGCGGGGTAGACCTTGCGCCGGAGATGATTGCCCGCGCGCGCGGGAGTACAGCGCAGCAGGGCGCGGTGCAGGCAGATTTGCGGCTGGAGTTCAACGTCGCGTCGGCACTGGCGCTGCCGTATGCGTCGGCATCGGTGGATGTGCTGCTGGCGCTGGGGCTGCTGGCGAACCTGCCGGACGCCGGGCAGGGGCTGGCGGAACTGCGCCGCGTGCTTAAACCGGGTGGGCTGCTGCTGTTGACCATGCCCAATCTGCTGGCGCTGGATGTGCTGCTGGCGCTGCCGCTGTCTTTGCCATTGTTCGCCAACGCAACACCGCTGCGCCGTCCACTGCGCCGCGCCGGGAATCTTGGCAGGCGCTTGGCGGGCAGGGCGACCAAAGACCCGGACGCGATTCGCTTTGGCTATTCTGTGCTGCCCTGGCTGTTTGCTGATACGCTGCGGCTGCAAGGCTTTCGTAATATTCAGGTGCAGGCGCTGGCGTATGGTCCCCTGATGCCGCTGGGGGTCTGGCGGTTGGGGGAGGCAGAAGCGCGGCGAGTCAGCGAATGGTGCTGCGTGGCGGCACAGCGGGTGCGTGGGCTGCGCGGTCTTGGCAGTGTGCTGTTGTTTGCTGCTACACGGTGAATTGACGTCGCGGGCAGGCGCAGCGGGACAGCGAGTGACCGCACAACCGCGAGTTTAAAGGAAGTTTAACAGAGTTCCTATGGGGGAGTTGGGATAAAAACGTTGAAAACCTCTGGTGTTTTACAGAAAAGTGATGTACACTATTTTTGCTATGTGGGATGTATTCAGGCAGTTCGCCTGTACCACATGGGTGCAGTGGTTGGGCACCAGTAAGCCAGAGCAACAAACATGCTTGTGACACAATGCCTCCCAGTGAGGTATGTCAGTCAATGTTTCACTGTGCTCTCAAGCGTACCGCAAAAATCTCCTGAAAAGCTGGGATAGTTGTGTGTACCGAAGGCTTTTAGCAAAACCAGAATCCTGTTTCAGGAGAGAACAACAATGTCACAGCGCGTTCGCGGCAAAGTGAAATGGTTCAACGGTGACAAAGGCTACGGCTTTATCACCCAGGAAAATGGTCCCGATCTGTTTGTTCATTATTCGTCCATTCAGGCAAACGGCTTCCGTACCCTGAACGAAGGCGACACCGTCGAATTTGAAATCACCGACGGCAAGAAGGGCAAGCAGGCTAGCGCCGTTATGGTTGTGAAGTAATTCACCACATACTACGGAAGATTGACCGCCACACTCACCGCAGTGTGGCGGTTTTGATTCAGGGGCAGTTTTGCCTGCCTGTTATTACTCACGATAATGCCACTTATCGCTGAGTAATGGCGCAGGGGGTAAGGTGGCAAGTGCAGGCAGCGGGGAGCGCCATTACTTACCCGCGCAGGGCGCGGCACGATAAGCGCCGTATCACAACTGGG
>DAOTWP010000262.1:0-1550 GCA_034435675.1 Anaerolineae bacterium | reverse complement strand
GTGCGACCTCCATATGATGACCTCCTTGTGCTCTTTGATCTGGCGCAGGCTTTTGTCTTCCCTTCGTGGATCGAGGGCCTGGGCATTCCAGTATTTGAAGCAATGACCTGCGGCGCGCCGGTTATTGCGTCGGATCGCGGGTCAATTCCTGAAGTTGCAGGCGACGCCGGACTGCTGGCGGATGCGGAAGACGCTGACGGTTTTGCGCACAATATCACCCGCGTGCTGACCGAACCTGACCTGGCGGCGAAAATGCGGGCACGGGGGTTCACACGCGCCCGGCAGTTTACGTGGGACGAGACTGCCCGCCGAATCCTGAATTGCTATGAACGCGCGCTGCATCTCCCGCTGTAACCGGTTGAGGATTTAGCCAGACGCAAGGGAAGCCGGCTTAACCTGTCTAACAACTCCTCAGCGCTGTGACTTGTATTCACACGCTGCACCATCATGAGGGATCATGTCGGAACTGCATCCACAAACTGAAACGCCCACTCGCAGCGCAGGAAGAACAATCGCTCGAAACACTCTGTGGGGCATTGCAGCCCAATTCGCGCTCAAGGGCGCAAACTTCATTTTCAGTGTCCTTGTCGTGCGAACGCTGGGCGGTGAGGCATTCGGGCGGTACGGGATTGTCATGGCCTGGGCTGGCCTGTTCTCAGTAATCGGCGACCTGGGTATCACCCAGTATCTCACGCGTGAGATTGCTCGCAATCCGCGCCGCAACGAAGAACTGTTCTGGGACACCGTTTCCCTGCGCTTCGTCCTCGCTATTCTGAGCACTGTTGTCACCGTCGGCGCGGCGCTTCTGCTGACTAACTACTCCAGCGATATCATCCTCGGCATACTGCTGTTCTGCGCAACTTACTTCTTCCAAATCGTTCTGGCACCCCTTACCAGCGTGTTGGTAGGCAGAGAACGCATAGACATTTCATCTGCTCTGACGGTGGTCATGCAGGTGCTGTGGATGGTCTTCTCCGGGTTATTTCTGTATCTGGGTTTCAATTTCCTCTGGTTGTTTGTCGCCGGCATCCTCAACCTGCCGGTTGTTACAGCGCTGGCCTACTGGTTTGTTCGACGCAACAATCTGGGGCCGCCGCGCTTCCGGGTTAACCCAGGCATGTGGATGAGCGTGGTGCGCGCGGGGTTGCCATTCGGATTCACTCAGCTTGCGCTATCATTCGCTTTCCGAGTAGACACCATTGTCTTGAGCCAATTTGTCAGCGATTATGAAGTGGGTCTGTATAACGTGGCCTATAACCTCGTCCTGACTCTGCTCGGTTTGAGCGCCAGTTTCGGGGCTGCTGTTATGCCCACGCTTGCGCACGAACACGCCAGAGACCCGGCTTCGATCCTGCCCTGGTATTACTCCTCAGTTCGGCTGCTTATGTTCATCGGTTTGCCGATTGCGGTTGGGGGTATGCTTACAGCGCATCACATCATCGGCATCCTCTACCAACCGGAAATTGCGCCAGCAGCCGTCGTTCTTGCAATTCTGATCTGGGATCTGCCCTTTGTGATGTACCATTCGTTTGCAGGGCAAATTGCCAACT
>DAOTWP010000261.1:0-23628 GCA_034435675.1 Anaerolineae bacterium | reverse complement strand
TGGAATGACAACAACGAATTTGAAATCTGGGATGATGCCGCTCGCTGTTTTGGCTTCGGTGCGGAAATGCCCATCGGTCTGGCGCGCCCATTGCAAACGCTGCTGATGGCGCGGGCGTCGTATGAAGCGCTGCGCGCGTACTACCCGGATCAGCACCCGTTCGTCATCTCGCGCGCGGGCTGTCCCGGTGTGCAGCGTTACGCGCAGACGTGGTCAGGCGATAATTCTTCATCGTGGCATACACTCAAGTGGAATATTCCGATGGGCTTAAGCCTGAGCATGTCGGGCATGCCCAATACCGGGCATGATGTCGGTGGCTTCATCGGCGAAACCATTCCTGATGCGGAATTGTTCGTGCGCTGGGTGCAGCAGGGCGTGTTTTTCCCGCGCTTCTGCATCCATTCCTGGCACAAGGATCGCACAGTCAACGAACCCTGGATGCATCCCGATGTGCTGCCAATTGTGCGGCAGTGGATTAAGTTTCGCTATCAACTGATGCCGTATTTTGAAATGCTGCTCAACGCTCTGCATGCGCATGGCACACCTGTGATGCGCCCGCTGGTCTACGCTTTTCCCGACGACCCACTTTGCCGCACGATAATGGCGAGTTTCATGCTGGGTGAACAACTGCTGGTCACGGCTGTGGTGCAGGCAGGCGCAGTCACCTGCCGGGTCTACCTGCCTGCCGGGACACGCTGGCACAACTTCTACACGCGGGAAACCTTTGCTGGTGGGCAGACGGTTGAAGTGCCCGCGCCGCTGGAACGCATACCGCTGTTCGTGCGTGAGGGCGGGTGGGAAGCGCTGATGGATATTACGTGATCAGGTGATCTCTAGCGCGACATTTAGCACAGGTTGTAAGCAGAAAGGGGCGCCGCTTCTGTTCAGATTGATGATTTGGACTGTGTGTTGATTGATGTCACTAAGCAACGAATCCGCACAAATCGGGACAAGTTCACACCACGGGTTGCTGCCCCGTGCAGATACATGCCACTGCCGCTGTGCGTGAAATGCCTGCTTCGTTTTGTTGGACTACAGTGAAATTGTGCAGATATACCAAAAAACAGGCAGGTATTTTATCTATTGCTTTGAATACAGTTCTCTGTTACTGTAAGATTTGTAACAAATCGCCCAGTCAGCTTTGCATTGAACAATCGGCGTTCCCCAATGAAATCTATCTTCCTCTCACCACCGAAATTTCCTAATGACCCAGAGAAAGACTGGCACGCCCGTCTGCTGCATTACACCCTTGTGGGCTTCGTGTTCCTGGGCAGTATGGTCACCCTGGCACTGCTGATTTCGTATGGACTGAGTTCACTGGTTGCCTTTTTTGCGTCCGGAACCCTCCTGTCAGCACTGCTGCTGCTATTGGTGCACCGGGGCTATGTCCGGCAGATCGCATTCGCCACGCCGCTGGCGTTGTGGGTTCTCGTCAGCATTATCAACGTTCAGGTTGGTTATTTTTCGGCGACTGCGCTTCTGGGCTATATCATCGTGATTCTGATGAGCAGCCTGTTTGCCAGTAAGTGGCACGGGGCGCTGCTGACTGCTGCCAGCATTGTTGTCATCACGGTGTTGGTGTTGCTGGATGCAAAAGGTGTACTTCCCGATACGGTTGCGACCAACCCTGAGCTGGATTACTTCAACCTTCTGACGGGACTGCTGATTGTCGGCGGGCTGCTATTTTACGCGGTGGGCAGCCTGCACAGCGCCCTGCGCCAGATCCGTTCCAGCGAGGTGCGCCTGCAGGCGATCATGCGCAACTCCACCGACATCGTTACGCTCTTTACCCGCGACGCTACCATCCTCTTTGAAAGCGATTCGGTGGAGCAGGTGCTGGGTTATGCCCCGCAGGAACTGGTCGGCAAAACCCCATTTGATTATATTCATCCCGAAGATCGGGCGCTTGTTCAGCAGCAGTTTCAAATGGTGGTGGACGTCCCGAAGCTGGTTCAGACCGTGCGCTTCCGCTGGCGGCACCGTGATGGCACGTGGCGTACCATGGAAAGCATTACGTACAGCCTGTTGAACGACCCGCAGGTGGGGGCGGTAGTTGCCAATTCGCGGGATGTCACCGACCGGGTGACGGCAGAAGCTGCGCTGTACCAGAGAGATTTGCAGCATCGCAAGATCTTTGAAGCATCGAGCGATGGGTTAATTATCATCAATCTGGAAACCGGAATGCTGGTGGACATCAACCCGGCAGCGCATAACCTGCATGGGTATACGTATGATGAATTCATCAGGATGCACCCCCTTCAGTTTATCCATCCTGACTCGCAGCAGAAGTTTCCGCTGTTTATGGAAATGGTGAAAGCCGGGAGCGCGTTTCGGACCGACTCGCGCGATTTGCGCCGGGATGGCAGCGTGTTTGATGTTGAAATCATTGGCATGCCGTTTGGGGTTGGTGCCGATGGCAATAAGCGCGCGCTGGTTGTCCAGCGCGACATCACCGGGCGCAAAAAAGTAGAAACCGCCCTGCGCGAAAGTGAAGCCCGGATGCGCACGATTGTTGAGAACTTGCCGCTGCCGGTTAATGCGCTGGATGCACAAGATCGTTTTGTGGTTTGGAATCGGGCGTGTGAGCAGGTGACAGGGTACGCGGCGGCGGAAATTGTTGGTAATCCGCATGCTCTTGAAATGCTCTATCCAAATGCTGTCGAGCGCGAAGCAATGCTGACACACCATGCCCGGATTGGTGGTGTGTTTCATGAAGTCGAGTGGCGTTTGACCACGAAAGCTGGTGCAGAACGGATCGTTTCGTGGTCGAGTGTGGCGGGGGAGTTTCCCGTTCCTGGGTGGGCGAGCTGGGCCGTCGGGGTGGATGTCACCGAGCGGCGGGAAGCAGAAAACGCCCTGAAGCGCAGTGAAGCGCTGTACCGCACACTGGTGCAAAATCTGCCGGGGATGTCAGTGACCCTGCTGGACCGGGACTATCGCTTTACACTGGTGAATGGTACCGAGGTTGAGGCTTCGGGTTATTCGATTGATGAGCTTGAGGGCAAAACCCTGTGGGAGGTGCATCCGCCTGCCGACGCCGAGCGTTTTGCCGGGTACTGTGACCGTGTTTTTGAAACGGGCGAAGCGCTTACTGCCGAGTGGCGTCCCTCGCGCGCTCCTGAGCGCTACCTGGAAACCACGATTGTCCCTCTGCGTGATGGCAGCGGGGCGATGACTCGACTGCTCGGCATGACGGTCAATATCACTGAACGGCGGCAGTCGCAGCAGGCACTGGAACGCAGTGAGGCGCTGTATCGCACACTGGTGAACAATTTACCGGATCAGGCAGTGCTGTTATATAACCGTGACCTGCGGTTTGTGTTTGTGGATGGCAGCGAGGTGGAGCTTGCCGGTTATGCCGAGGCGGATATGAAAGGCAGAACGCTTGCCGAACTGGTGCCACCGGAGACGCTTACATTCTTCGAACAGCATTACAGCAAGCCATTTGAGGGAGAAGTTGCGGTCACGGAATTTGTTTCTCCGCTTGATGCAAGCCGTTGGTATCGCAGCCACGCGGTGCCGATTCGCAATGCGCAGGGGGAAATTACCCACGGGCTGGCAGTAGTACAAAACATTACGGAGCGTAAGCAGGCGGCTGAGGCTTTGCAGCGCAGCGAGGCGTTGTACCGCACACTGGTGCAAAATCTGCCGGGCATGGGGTTTGTGCTGTTTGACCGCGAATTGCGTTATCTGCTGGTGGACGGTCCGGAGGTAGAACGCGCGGGCTATTCCAAAGCCGCGCTGGAAGGCAGCAGTGTGGCGGAGCAAGCGCCTGCCGAGTATAAACGACTCTATGAGGAGACGTTTCAGCATCCGCCGGACGCCGAACCTTATGTCTATGAAGCAAACTCACCCCATGCGCCGGATCAGTGGTACCGGGTTTCAATGGTGCCGATTCGTAATGAACATGGCGAAATTGTCCAGGGAATGAATGTTGTGCAGAATATCACTGAGCGCAAACGGGCGCAGGAAGCGTTGGAGCGCAGTGAGGCATTGTATCGCAAAATAATTGAGAGTCTGCCCGAACTGGGGGTCGTCCTGTATGACCGCGAGTTGCGCTATCTGCTGGTGGATGGTCCGGAGGTAGAACGGGCAGGGTATTCAAAACAGCAGCTTGAAGGCAGGACAATTCCTGAAGTTGCCCCGCCTGAAGTAGTCCCCTGGTATGAGCACGTGTTTCAGCAGCCGCCGGACACAGCGCCGATAGTCTATGAGGCAACATCCCCTTTTGCGCCGGGTCAGTTGTACCGTTTGGTGATGGTGGCGCTGCGCGACAAGCAGGGCGAACCCACGCATGGGTTGACGGTGGTACAGAATATCACGGTGCGCAAGCGTGCCGAAGCGCTGCTTCAGGAACGTCTTGAGTATATTGAACTGATGAGCAGTATTGCGGCACGTTTTGTGAATGTGGAGCATCCAGAATTCGCGCAGGTGGTAACAGAAACCCTGCGCGACGTGGGGCAGTTTACGGGTGCTGAACGCAGCTACATTGTGCTGGTTACAGATGATTCGAGTGCGTTCCGGCTGGGCTATGAGTGGTGTGCCGAGGGGGCAGCACCATATCAAGACCTGTTTGAGACGATTCGTGTGGAAGACATGACGAATCTGCAGGCGGCACAACAGGGTGCTGACGTTATTCAAATGAAAACGGCAGATATTGCCCAGACACCTGCAAATGCGGTGGTGCTGGCACTGCTGCAGCGCCAATCTGTACAGGCGTTTGTTTATGTCCCGCTGTTTTTGGAAGAGCGCTACATTGGTTGGGTCGGTTTCGATTGCATCAGCAGCGTGCGCGACTGGTCTGAGCAGATGCTGCATTTTTTCCGGTTCAGCGGTCAGGTGATTGCCAGTGCTATTGATCGCCAGCGGTATGGGGATGCGATTCGTCAGCTTAATGCTGATCTGGAACACCGGGTTGCGGAGCGCACGCGGCAGTTGGAGTTGATGAACCACGAGCTGGAATCGTTCGCTTATACGGTATCGCATGACCTGCGCGCCCCGCTGCGCAGCATCGACGGGTTCAGCCAGATTCTGCTGGAGGAATATGCCCGCCACTTTGACGAGATGGGTCAGGATTATCTGAACCGTATCCGCAAAGCCAGCCAGCGGATGGGAATGCTGATTGACGACATTTTGACTTTGTCGCGGATCACCCGTAATGAATTGAACATTCAGGAGATTGATCTGAGCGCAATGGTTGCGGAAGTCGTACAGGAATTTGTCTCAGCCGATTCGACCCGGCAGGTAGAGTGGGTGATTGCCCCAGGGTTGATGGATCGGGGGGATGCGCGGCTGCTGCGGGTGGTGTTTGTAAATCTGCTGGGAAATGCGTGGAAATTCACACGCAAACACGGGAATGCGCGTATTGAATTTGGCATGACCGAAGCAAACGGGCAGCACTGTTACTTTGTGCGCGATAATGGCGTAGGATTTAATATGGACTATGCGGGGAAGCTGTTCGGCGCATTCCAACGACTGCACAGCAGCAGCGAGTTTGAGGGCACTGGCATTGGGTTGGCAACGGTTCAGCGGATCATCCAGCGGCATGGGGGGCGCATCTGGGCGGAGTCACAGGAGCAGTCTGGTGCGACATTCTATATTGTACTGGGTACAAGCGCAGACTGAAGTTGCAAAACAGACACTGAATTTAAAATAAGGAACTTATACTAGAATGAAGGGCAAAATGATTCTACTGGTCGAAGATAATGCTGATGACGAGCTGCTTATGCTGCGGTCGCTGCGTAAGCACAATCTCGTCAACGAAATTGTGGTTGCTCGTGATGGTGCCGAAGCGCTTGATTTTTTGCTGGCGCGCGGCGCATATATGGATCGTGACCCGCTGGTGCTGCCACAGTTGATTTTGCTTGATCTCAACCTGCCCAAGCTGGATGGACTGGAGGTGCTGCGCCGTTTACGCGAACATGACCGTCTGAAACTGATTCCCGTCGTTGTGCTGACTACATCCGACGAAGAAGGGGATATGCTCAGGTCTTATGAACTGCATGCCAACAGCTATGTGCGTAAGCCTGTTGATTTTGTCCAGTTTGCCGAAGCTGTGCGGCAGATTGGGTTGTACTGGCTGGTGCTGAACGAACTCCCTGATAATCAATAATGCCAATGCCGATACCTGCTCATGTTTTGATCGTTGAAGATTCTGAGGATGACCTGCTGCTGCTGCTGCATACACTGCGCCGGGGCGGGTATGCGCCGGATTATGTGTGCGTGCAGACAGCAGCGGAATTTACCGCTGCATTAGAAAGTGGCGCGTGGGATCTGGTGATTTCCGATTTTTCGCTGCCCCAATTTTCGGGTATTGCCGCTCTGAAGCTGTTGAAGGACAGCGGACGGGATTTGCCGTTTATCATGGTATCCGGGGCGATTGGCGAAGAAACCGCCGTAGCAGTGATGCGGGCAGGGGCACAAGACTATGTCATGAAGGGTAATCTTACCCGGCTGACATCTGTCGTTGAGCGTGAACTGCGCGAGGTTGCCGAGCGTACTGCGCGGCGGCAGGCGGAGGAACAGGTGTATTTGCTGTCCAATGCGCTGATGCAGAGTACCACGATGGTGGCGATTCTCAATACGGATGGGACGATCAGCTATGCCAATGAGGCATTTGTACGTGGCAGCGGGTATGCGCTTGCGGAACTGATCGGGCAGCATGCAGCGCGGTTGTCCCTGAATACGCTCAGTAAGCAGCTATTACGGGGCGTTAACGCCGGACTGCGCGGTGCGGGCGAGTGGCATGGCGAGGTGTTGAGCCGGCGGCGCGATGGCGAGTCTTTCTGGATTGCCGTGAAGCTCTCGGTGATTCGGGATGGCGGGGGAAGGTCAATCGGGCTGCTGCTGGTCGCTGATGATATTTCCGAGCGTAAATCGCTGGAAATGCAGTTGGAGCGCCATGCGCAGCAGTTGGAACAGATGGTGGAGACGCGCACCGCGGAACTGCGGCAGGCGAAAGAGCAAATCGAGGTGATTCTGAGCAATACCAGCGACGCGATTGCACTGGCAGATGCTGATGGGAATCTGGTCCAGCTGAACCCAGCGTTTGCCCATCTGTTTGGCAGTCGGGTCAGCGTCTCAATTGAGCAGATTCTGGGGATTATGCGGCAGGAGGACAAGGTAACCGAACTGGCACAGGCACTGCTCAAGGTGATTTATGACCATGCCCACGCGCGAGTGGATACTGACCTTGAGGTTCAGAATGGCGCCGTCATTGATGCCGATCTGATGCTTGCTCCGGTTGTCGCTGCTGATGCTGACCGCGCCGGGTTGGTCGTCAGCGTGCGCGACATCAGCCACATTAAGGCGCTGGACCGCTTCAAAACGCGCTTTGTTGCCAATGTCGCCCATGATCTGAGTAATCCAATCTCAGTAGTGCGGGGACGACTGTATCTGCTCAAGGCAATTCCAGAAAAAACTGCCGAAAATATGGCGATTCTGGAACGAGAGGTTGACCGGCTGGAGCAGTTTGTAGACGAACTGCGCACACTGGCAGAACTGGATCGCGGCGAGATTGTGCTTGATCTGGAAGATGTGCGGCTGAATGACCTGCTGCGCGAAATTGTCGAGGCGCACCGCCCCATTGCTGAGCAGCACCAGCAAATACTGGCGTTGTCGGTAGCGGACGGTTTGCCGGTTGTGCGGGTTGACCGGCGCAAGTGTGAGCGCGTGATTGTCAATCTGCTGGCGAATGCCCTGAACTACACGCCAGAGGGAGGGGAAATTCGTATCGTGCTTAGGCAAGGCAGCAGTGGCATCGCCATGATTGTCGAGGATACCGGGATGGGCATCGCGCCGGAGGATCTGCCGCATATTTTCGAGCGCTTTTACCGCAGTGCCACCGCGAAACGCGCCTCTGAAACAGGCACCGGGCTGGGGCTGGCGATTGTCAAGGAAATGGTTGAAGCCCACGGCGGCAGCGTACATGTGGAAAGCGTTTTGAATGCAGGCAGTCGCTTTGTCGTGACGCTGCCACTGACTTCTGTTGCTGCGCAGTCACCCATGTTTGGCAGCTAAAGCCAAAGTGCGAAATTCGTCAACGTAATACTGGAACCGCACAGGCACACTTTGGGCAGCCTTGCGAACCGCTCGCGTGGATCGAATTCGGCTGGTGGCTTAAGTAGCTACCCGTAAACCCAGGAAAGGGTTGAAAAAAGAGATGTATTACTTAGAAACGTGAACAGAACGGATGCCCGGCAAGCGCAGCCTGACGCCGCACGCTGAAAAGCGCCGGGAACGCAGCGCTAGCGGACACCCTCACAAACGCCACAGGGCAAGTGGCGGAAAGAGACTTCGCGTAGAGGAACAGACTGCGGGCACGTCTTTACGTCTGTTGGGCTACAGACCACACACCTGGTGGCTGGTACCCGGCAGCAGCGATTTTCGGCTATAGCAACCAGAAGCGCATGCGCAAACTGCCAGGCACTGCCGAGCGCTAATTCAGTTGCAACCGGTAGCGTGCCGTCCGCAGATACGCCTCGATCTGGCTCGCAAACATGCGCGTATCAATCGGTTTCACGATCACGCCATCACAGCCCACTTCCATAGCCAGTAGCTCGGCAGCTTCATGCGGAAACGCCAGATAGCCGATCACGGCGACATCTTTAAGCGGTGCCTGCTGGCGCAGCGCACGCACATAGTCGCTGGGTTCTGCGGCAGGCAGTTCCAGGTTCAGCAGCACCAGATCCGCTTTGGTCTCGCGCATCGCTTTCAACCCGGCGCTGGCGCCCTCCGTAACAGTCACGCCATGCCCGGCGCGCTCCAGCAGCTTGTGCGCCAACCGCGCACAGTCACGGCTGTGGTCGATAATCAGTACACTGCTCATTGTGCAAAGTCTCCTCGTTGGATAGTGGTATCGGATGCAGCCGACGGTCTCGACGCGGGCGCACCCTGTGTGCTGTTCAGAAAACGCTCAATCGTGCGAATGAGTTCGTTATAGAGAATTGGCTTGGAGATGTACCCGTCGCAGCCCGCCGCCAGAAAGCGCTCTCGGTCACCGTACATCGCGTTGGCGGTCAGCGCAATCACTGGAATCCGGCGCAGTTCCGGCACTGCCTTCAACCGCGCAGTTGCTTCCATGCCGTTGATGTCCGGCAGGTTGATGTCCATCAGAATCAGGTCAGGCTGCTCGCGTGCTGCTAGTGCCACGCCGCTCAAACCGTCCACGGCTTCAAGCATTTCATACCCCGCCATCGCCAGAAACTTGCGCACAACGCGCATGTTGCGAGGTTCGTCTTCGATATACAGAATGCGTGCTTTCATTGTCGCTAGTCTCTTTACAATTGGTATCCGGGCGATCACAAAAATTGTGCGGCGGTGAACAGGAGATTGCCCCGTTCACCGCACCCGCGATAGGCGGGAAATTCAGGGCAGCGCCTCACTGCTCACTGGCACGGTAAACCAGAAGGTAGATCCCGCGCCAAACGCGCTTTCGACATGGATGTCGCCGCCATGCATGTGGATCAGATGGCGCGTAATCGTCAGTCCCAGCCCGGTGCCGCCAATCCGCCGGGTAGAAGACCCGTCTACCTGCTGGAACTGCTCAAAGATCAGTGCCAGATGTTCCGGCTTGATGCCCACTCCGGTATCCACAATCCGCACATAAACCTCGTCCGGGTTCTCCATACCGAGATGCACTGTCACGGAGCCGGCTTCAGTAAACTTCACGGCATTGCTGATCAGGTTCAGCACCACCTGCCGCAGCCGCAGTCGGTCAGCAGTAACTGGGCGGATCCGGCTGTCCACTTCCAGACGTAGTTCTACGGGTTTTTCCTTGACCAGAATCTGGCTGGTGCGCACGGCGTCTTCCACCACGTGCTCCAGATTGACCATTTCCAGATGCATCTGCATCTGCCCTGCCTCGATTTTGGCAAGGTCAAGAATGTCGTTGATGATGGACAGCAGGTGCTGCCCGCTGCTGTGGATGTCGTCCACGTCCAGCAGTGCTTCTTCCGACAAGTCGCCATCACCGCCGTTGAGCAGCACCTGCGAGTAGCCAATGATCGAGTTCAGCGGCGTGCGCAGTTCGTGGCTCATGTTCGCCAGAAATTCGGATTTCAGCCGGTCAATTTCACGCAGGCGCTCAGCCGTCTGGCGCTGGAATTCATAAGCATTGGCGTTCTTGACCGCCGCAGCGATCTGCCCGGCAAGCGTGGTATAGATGTTCACGTCATCCGCCGTAAACCGCTGGGTCACCTCAGACTGCACATCCAGCACCCCAACGAGTTCCGCGCCGACCAGCATCGGCACTGCCATTTCCGCGCGGGTGTTGGGCAGCATGGCGTTGGGCATAAAGCCCGCTTCCTGCGTCACATCGTTGACGATCACACCACGGCGTTCGCGGGCGGTGCGGGCAACCAGACTGATCTCGCGGTTCACCGGAATTTGGTGCCCATGCGCCCGCATCTTCTGCCCTACGTCACCTGCCCCGGCTGCCAGCACAAGGTTGGTCCCGTCTTCATCCAGCAGATAAACGTGCGCATGATACAGACCAAAGTCCAACTTCGTCAGATCAACCACCTGTTGCAGCATCGCATCCAGGTCAAGCTGTGTCGTCACAGTGCTGCTGATTGTGGCGACTGTTGCCAGATCGCGTGCGCGACGCTCGCTGGCAGCGGTCGCCGCCTGCTGGTCAAGCTGCGCTCGGCGGCGGGCAACCACTGCGGTAGCAGTGGGCATGAGTTCCGCCATCACACTAACCAGGTCCGCGTCAAAATGCTGTGGGCTGTCCCAGGTAAAGGTCAACGTGCCCAACCACTCTCCAGCGTGATATAGCGGCAGCGCAATCATGGCGAGTGTGCCCAGCGCTTGCATAATCTGTACACTCGCCATATCAAATGCCAGATCCTTGACAGTATCACCGGCAATCAGCAGTTGATTCGGCTGGCGAACAACCAAGTTCAACAGCGGATATTCTGATGCCGTCAACAGGGCGGAGGGAAACACACTCATTGGCAGGAACTGCCCATCACCACTGCGGGCTGCCATTATTCTGTATGCATCCGTGTCGTTTTCAAAATAGCCAAGCGTCGAAAGCGTGACCCCGTAACGCTCCATCAGCGTGGCGACCGCTGCCAGAATTTCCGGCTCATCCTGCGCCTTGCTGAACGCGGCATTCACTTCGGCAAACATTTCGCTGCGGCGATGCGCGATCTCTTCTGCCAGCTGTGCCCGGCGGCGGGCAACCACTGCAGTGGTCGTCGGCATAACTTCTGCCAGCACACTGACCAAATCGGCGTCAAAGTTCTGTGGGCAGTCCCAGGCAAACGTCATTGACCCCACCCACTCCCCGGCGCTGTACAGGGGCAGCGCAATAAACGCGCTGATTTGTGATGTGCGCAGGAAGTCTCGGATCACCTCATCGAAGCGTGGATCACTAAAGGCATCGCTCACAACCATCGGCGCACTGGACTGTGCGACGAAATGCTCAATTAGCGGATACTCAGCCACAGTCAGCCATGTTTTGGGGAAGACTGTCAGCGGCAAAACCTGTCCATCGCCGCTGCGCGCTGCCACCAGTTCGAAGCCCTGTGGCACGCTGTCCTGCGCATTCTCGAAATACCCCAGCGTTGACATGCTCACGTTGTAACGTTCCATCAGCGTGGCGACTGCCGCCAGAGTTTCCTGCTCGTCCTGCGCCTTGCTGAACGCCGCGTTCACGTCCGCGAGCATTTCGCTGCGCTTGCGTGATGCATCATTCTGCTTTTCCGCCTGCTTGCGCGCAGTAATGTCCTGATACGCCCCCAGGATGCCCGTCACATTGCCTTCCAGGTCACGCAGCACCACCTTGCTGGTGCTCAGCCAGATTTCGCTGCCATCTGGCGTCACCTGGGGTTCCTCGATCAGCAGCTTGCTCGCGCCGCTGTCAATTACCGCACGGTCATCTGCCCGGTACAAGTCGGCATTGGCGGGGAAGAAGTCGTAATCACTGCCACCGATCAAATCCTCCGGCGTTTCCTTGCCCGCGTCCTGCGCAAACAAGCGGTTGCAGCCCATATAATTGAGGTCGTTATCTTTCCAAAACACGCGCACCGGCAGGCTGTCCAGCACTTGCAGCAGGAACAACTCTTGTTCGCGTGCCTCCTGGAAAAAGCGTGTATTCTGAATGGCAACTGCCAGTTGGTTCGCCAGCGCGGATTTCGCCTGCATCGCCATGTCCGAAAACGCACCGGTTTCATCATCCTGTACATCCAGCACACCGATCAGTGTGTCCCCCACCAGCATCGGTACTGCCAGTTCCGCGCAGGTGTCCGGCAGCAGCGGATTAGGCATAAAGCCGGCTTCGCTGTTAACATCATTGACGTAAAACCCCCGGCGAGTCCGGGCTGCACGCGCCACAAGGCTGCTCTCCCGGTTCAACGGAATGCGATGCCCCGCTGCCACCTGCTGCTTGCCCACCTCGCCAGAGGCGGCAGCCAGCACCAGCATTTCGCCTGCGTCGTCCAGCAGGTAAATGTGCGCGTGATAGCGCCCAAACGTCTCCTTAACCAGATTCGCCGCCGACCACAGGACCGCTTCTGTGTCCAGATTCGTCGCGGCTTCAGCACTGACTTTAGCAACCGTCTCCAGTTCCCGCGCATACTCGCTCAACCGGGTCTCCGCCTGCTTCTGCGCCGTCACATCACGCCGCACTGCAATATAGCGAGACGGCTTGCCGTGCTCATTAAGCTGCGGGACAATGGTCGTATCCACCCAATAAAAGCTGCCATCTTTGGCGCGGTTGCGCACCACCCCGTTCCAGATTTGCCCACCGGCAATCGTCGTCCACAGATCACGCATAAAGGTCTTGGAATGGTAGCCGGAATTGATCATCCGGTGGTCCTGCCCGATCAACTCCTCACGTGAATACTGCGAAATCTCACAGAAACGCTCATTGACATCCAGAATAATGCCACGCTGATCAGTCACTGCCACAATCGCGAACTGGTCAATGGCGATTTGCAGCCCGCGCAGTTCTTCCAGTGATGATTCCGCAAATCCATTGTGCTGCAATAACGATGTATGCTGCTCTAACATGAGGACCCCCTCAACCCTGCTCAACCGCCCAATCTTTGCAGATACAGGCTGGACACAGACCAATGATTGATTACACTGTATTACGTCATTGCCACATGCGATGACAAATAAACCACCCAGACTTATTCCAGAAATTACACAGAAGCTTCACAGCTTTAGTACGACAAGATCACAGACTTTTCGCAGATTTTTCATGAAAATCGCAAAGCCTAAAGCCCGGATCATTACATCAATAGGTGTATCATTACAATTAGAGCAAATAACTGGTCAAAAGACCGGGCAAGTACATGACGCGCATACTCGTAGTGGATGATGATGAAATCGTCTGCAGTTCAGTTTGTGATCTGCTGCGTGACGAAGGTTACGAAGTCTTTGGTGCAGGCGATGGCGCTACCGCCCTGTCCCTGTTGGAACAGGACATGCGCATTGATGTGCTGCTCAGCGACATCCACATGCCCAACCTTGACGGTCTGACCCTGCTGCGGCATGTACGCGCCAAATACCCGGACATAGTTGTGGTACTGCTCACCGGCGAAAGCGCCGTGCAAATTGCTGTCGAGGCGATGCGCCAGGGGGCGGCACATTACCTGCTCAAGCCTTTTGACGGCGACCAGCTCAGCGCCAGCATGCGCGAAGCTGCCGCGCTGCGCCAGGCTAACCACCAAAAGAAGCTGCTCATGAACATGCTCTATTCCGGGCTGCAAAACCTGGAAACCATTGACCCCACGCTGCGCCCACCCCAGCCGGAAAACACCACACCCCCACAGCGCGACACGACCATCCCGGAAACCCTGCATGAGCCGCAGGAGATAAGAATTGGTACGTTGCAGCTTGTGCCCGATCAAGCTGCCGCTTTTTGTCGGGGCACCCGCCTTGACCTGACCCGTACAGAATTTGATCTGCTGCTGTACACTATCCAGGCTGGCAGGCGCGTCGTGACGCTGGAAGAACTTGTCTTGCATTTGCAGGGCGTCCATGTCCCGCGCAATGAAGCACGGCGCATGCTTTCCTCGCACCTCAGCAACCTCAATGCCAAGCTGCAACTTGTAGACTGTGATGTGCGCCTCGCTAATCAATGGGGACGCGGTTATATATTGGAGTCAGGAACAGACCAGTGAGCCAGCAACAGGTCTTAATCGTCGATGATGAACCGCGCAATATCCGTATTCTTGAAGGCATGCTGCTTGCCGAGCCTTACCGCATTCTGACGGCGCGCAGCGGCGCCGAAGCACTGGAAATCTTTGAACAAGCCACGCCCGATCTCGTGCTGCTCGACATCATGATGCCCCTGATGGACGGATTCGAAGTCTGCCGACGCATTAAAAGCCACCCGGAATACCGCATGATCCCGGTCGTGATGGTCACGGCACTGACCGATGTTAAGGATCGTATCGCCGCCCTTGAAGCCGGCACCGACGACTTTCTGAGCAAGCCCGTAGATGTCACCGAACTGATTTTGCGCGTCCGGTCCCTGCTGCGCATGCGCCAGCTCTACCTCGAAAAAGAGCGCATGGTCGAGCAGCGCCTGCGCTTTATGTCCGGCATTGCCCACGACATCCGTTCGCCAATAACTTCGCTCGGCTTGAATCTGGAAACCTTGCAGCGCAGACTCGTCACGGATGACGAACGCTTGCAGGGTATGTGGCAGCGTGTCAAAATCGCGCTGGCGCATATTGAGAAACTGGCAACCGACACCATGAGTTACTACCGCATGGAGTCGGGACAACTCGAATTACACGTCGAACCCTGCGAACTCGACATCCTGATTCACGATGCCGCGCATATTGCCTACCCGCTTGCAGCCGAGCACCAGTCACAACTGGAAATCGCCCCCGTACCTGCGGTAACCTGCACCGCAGACCGCGCCATGATTGTGCAGGTCCTGCTCAACCTGTTGACCAACGCGATCAAATACTCACTCGAAGGTCGCCCCATCAGCGTGCAGTGCTACGATCTGGCAAACACCAGCTACACCCTACCTCTCCAGCACTATCCACCCATGCTGGTGCTGCCTAAAACCGGCATCGTCGTCGAAGTGACCGATCTGGGCATTGGCATCGCCGAAGCTGATTTTGAACGTGTCTTCAAAGAATTTGACCGCCTGGGAACAACTTCCGAAGGCGTCGGACTGGGGCTGGCGTTGTCGCAGCGCCTGATTCGCCTGCATGGTGGTGAGCTGTGGTTTACCAGCCAGCTTAACCGGGGTTCTACATTCGCGTTCTTCCTGCCACAGCACCACCATATTGCCTGATCCAAGGAGCGCCCATGCACACCATTCTCCTGATTGATGACACGCCTGCGCATGTACGCTTTGTTGAGGACTTCTTACGCTTCAAGGGCTATAACGTCGTCAGTGCAGACAATGCCCTGGACGGGCTGTTACTCGCTCATTCCCTGCGCCCACACCTGATCCTGATGGACATTCGCATGCCCGAAATGGACGGCATCAGCGCGACCACCATTATCCGCGCCAACCCCGACCTGGCGCATACGCGCATCGTCGCCCTGACCGCCAGCGCAATGGTCGGTGACCGTGAAAAGATGCTCGCATCAGGCTTCGATGGTTATTGCGCTAAACCCGTCAGGCTCGAAGAATTCTTCGATTACATCAAACAATTCCTGCCGTGACAGGTACTGCGGGGTAACAAAGATGGCACCACAGACATTACTCGGGACAACAGCATCAGCACCTTCCGCAGTAGTAAGCAGCGCAAAACGCATCTGGACATGGCTGGTGCAGCCCGCGTCAGATATCCCCCTGGTAGATCACAATCAGGCACGCTTCGTCGCGGTGCTTACCCTCAGCCTGCTTTGCACAGGCATACTATCTGTTGTGGTACTCGCCGCACTGGACACTCAGTTTCACCCGCGCCTGCCGCTGGGCATTGCTGCCGATATCGGCTTGCTGACTGCCTATCTGCTCAGCCGTTCCCGCTGGTATATGCTGGCGAATTATCTGATTCTGCTGGTCATTCCGCTGTCTTTCTGGGGGCTGCTGTTCATCAGCACAGATACCTACATTTGGCTGCATTTCCTCTTTCTGGGCGTTTTGATCGGTACCTTCTCATTGCATGACCCCCAGTTGATCCTCTATTCAGGGGTGCTGTTGCTGTCACTGTTCCTGGTTCCATTTGTTTTTCCCGTGTTGAGCTGGTCACAGATCATCACCCCGATTGTGCTGTTTGTCGCCTCATCCAGCATGCTCCTTGCGGGCAGACGCTATTACTCCGCGCTCGAAGCACAGCGCCGCGCAGACCTGGCAACCAGCAGGGAGCGCTATCGGCTGTTGTCTGAACTCACGTCGGATTATGCCTATATGCTTACGGTCACCCCACAGTCCACGCTGCGGCTGGAATGGGCATCCGAGGCATTCATGCGCATTACCAACTATTCACTGCAAGACATCAATTCAACCAACATCTGGCACGAACTGATTTTCCCCGAAGACCTCCCCCGCCTGCTGGAAAGTCGCAAGCATTTGCTTGCCGGGCAGGTAACGACTGTCGAATATCGGATCGTCACCCGAGATGGCAGCATTCGCTGGTTGCGCGATTACACGCGTCCTGTTCTGGATTCCAGCGGCAAAAACATCATTGCGATTTATGGTGCCGCGCAGGACATCAGCGAGCGCAAGGCGTATGAACTGGAACTTGAACAACACCGCCTGCACCTGCGGCAAATGGTGAATGAACGTACGGCAGAGCTTCAGAGAACCAATATCGCGCTTCAGCGTGAAATTGCCGAGCACCGCCGCACCGAAGTCGAACTGGAAACGAACAAGGAACGCTATCGCATTATCTCGGAACTCGCTGCCGACTACTCTTTCTCCTATGTTGTCCAGGATGACCGCTACGTTTTCGAGTGGGGCATGGGCGGCGTGTCCGGCAAGGTCGCCGGCTACAGCACCGAAGAACTCCTCCAGCGCGAGTGGTACGAACTGCTCATGCCCGACGATCTCAGCATGGCAGCCACCTGGCTGGAGCAGTTGCTCAGCGAAGGTGCGCTTAATGTGGTCACAACTGTCATCGGCGGGGATCAGAAGACCTACCGCGTGAACATCACCATTCGCCTGATCACAGACACCCAGGGCAACCCGCTGCGCGTCTACGGCTCAGTTCAGGACACCACCAGCCAGTGGCGCTACGAAACGGCACTGCGCGAAAGCGAACAGCGTTATCGCCTGCTTGCCGAAAGCATCACCGATATCGTCACACTCTACCAACTGGATGGCACTGTAACCTATGTCAGCCCATCGGCGCTGCGCACACTGGGCTATACCACCGAAGAAATGCTTAGCACTGCCCCCGCATCATTTCTGCACCCGGATGACCTGCCCGCATTTATTGAAGCGGGCGTCGCCCTGATGGCCCGCCGGGGCGACGGGCGTGTCGAAGGGCGCATACGCAGGAAAGATGGAAGTTATCTCTGGGTCGAAACAAGCCTTAACCTGATTCAAGACAATGCGGGCGCAGTAAGCAACATCCTTGGCGTTAGCCGTGACATCAGCGAACGCAAACGGGTCCAGCAGCAGCTTTCAGAAGCGAAACTTGCCGCCGAAAGTGCCAGCCACGCCAAAACGATGTTTCTCGCCAACATGAGCCACGAACTGCGTACCCCGCTCAATTCAATTTTGGGCATGGCGCAGGTCCTCATGATGCAGAACATCGGGCAGCTTCTGCCGCGCCAGATTGAATACCTGCAGGATATTCTCGACAGCGGCAGACATCTGCTGCGGTTGGTCAATGATATTCTCGACCTGAGCCGAATTGAACGTGGGCGTATTGTCTTACAGGTCGAAGCGCTGAACCTGGTTGATGTGCTTGAAGAGGCTGTTTCCATGCTGCGCGAACCCTCCCGCGCCAAGACGATTCAGCTCAGCACCCAGTATTCTAAAGCAGACCTGGGCGTTAAAGGTGACCGCCACCGCATTATTCAGATTGCGGCGAATCTGCTCAGCAACGCTATCAAGTTTACCCCTGCAGGCGGACAAATCATCCTGTCTGCCACCAGTGAGGGTAAGTTTGCGCGCATTGAAGTACGGGATACCGGCATTGGCATCTCCCCAGAGAATCAGGAGCGCCTGTTCCACCCCTTTGAACGCCTTGATCTGTCTCTGTCCAGCCAGTACGACGGCAGCGGGCTGGGGCTGGCGCTTTCCCGCCAGTTGGTCGAATTGCAGGGGGGCAGCATTGGTGTGTGGTCCGTAGAAACCCAGGGGGCAACCTTCTGGTTCACCCTGCCGCTGAGTACCCCACCGGCAGATAACGAGTATTGGTCAAGGTGAATACACATAGCTGTCGCAGGCGCACCAGGCAATCGCAAACGCACGGCTTTAGGGGCGCTTCTCCTGTCCGCGTTGCGCCGAGACCCTCATTCCAGCGCCAGCAGCCCTTCGCTGTTGCTCGCCATGTAGAGCACGCCGTTAATCACCACTGGCGCTGCCGAACGGTAATCGCCCTGTCGCCCCGTCTGGTAGGTCCATAACGTTGTTCCCGCTGCGGCGTCAAAGGCGTGCAGCAGACCGCCCGCTTCAGTGATGACGTAGACAATGCCGGGATCGTTTTCGTCTGCCATTACCAGCGTCGGCGACGAATACGCCGGTCCGCCGATCTGCGCGGACCACAGCGCGCCGCCCGTCGCCGCGTCCAGTGCCACCAGCAGACCGGAAATTGCATCCACGTAAATTCTGCCATCAGTGCTGACAGCAGCCGACCCATAAATCGCGCTGTCCAGTGCAAAGCGCCAGCGTTCTGCGCCGGTCTGTGCATCCAGCGCATAGAACACGCCATCGTGACTGCCGACATAGACCACGCCGCCCACCACCGCCGGAGTTGCGTCCACATCGCCGCCAGTCTGTACCGACCAGTGTTCCTCGCCAGTTACGGCATTCAGCGCGTAGACACGGTCATCACGACTGCCGATGAACAGCATACCGCCTACCACTGCCGGGGATGACCAGATATCGCCCCCGGTTTCAAAGCGCCACAGCAGGCTGCCATCCGCCGCATTCAACGCATAAATGAAGCCGTCGCGGCTGGCAATGTAGAGTACATCGTCCACCACCGCTGGGGAACTGTAGATTTCGCCTTCCGTGAGATAATGCCAGCGTTCCACGCCTGTCGCCGCATCCAGCGCGTAGACCTGTCGATCCAGCCCGCCGACATACAGCACACCCTCGACGACTGCTGCCGTAGAAACCACCGGGCGGGTCGTGGTCAGCCGCCAGCGTTCCTCGCCGGTTGCAGCGTCCAGCGCTGCCAGCACACCGTTTTCGCTGCCCACGTAAACCAAGCCATTTGCCACTGCCGCCGTTGTGCGCGAAGGACGCGGCAGCGGAAACTGCCAGCGCAGGGCAGGCGCTGTGCGCAGCGGTTCGGTAATGATGACGCCGGTACGCGCAGTGCCACCGCGAAACATGCTCGTTTGCGGCAGGTCCATTGTCCCCGACTGCGCAGCCACCGCAGCAGGTACTAACCAGAACAGCAGCAGCGCCATGAACCGAAAAGGATGCATCCGAATGTCTCCCGGTTGCGTTTATCCGATAGTTCCCGTCAGTTTAGCAGGGCTGGGTGACAACGATATGAACGCCGGATGGGAAAGCCCCCAGCGGCATTGGCGAGAAATAAAAACACCGGGGCGTTCCCGGTGTTGATTCATTTCAGATTGTGCTTGCTGGTTCAGAACGGCAGCCGCGCCGCCAGATCCGCCAGCACGGCGGGGACCTGCGGAAAAATCTGCGCGACGACCACCCAGACCAGCCAGATGCCAATAATCACATTGATGGTGATCAAGCCCTGAATTTGCAGCATGCCGCTGATGTCCGCGGCTTCCCCGCCGCGCGCATCTGTTTTGGGGCGGAACATCATGCTGACCAGCACCGCGACGAGGGTCGCGCCTGCCAGCCACACAGGGAACACACCGCCGATAGCCGCCAGCACCAGACACATCACCGAGAGGACGATGGTCAGATACATCACACGACGGGTGTTTTTCTCGCCCAGCAGGTTCGCCGTGTTGCGCAGCCCCGCCGCCTGATCCATCTCAAAGTCGCGAAGCTGGTTGTAGAACTGACCGTAGGCAGAAAACAGGGTTACGCCCATCGCCACCAGCCAGACAATGCCGGGGCTGGTGTGGTACAGGTAATACCCGGCGAGCAGCAGCAGTCCACTGAGCATCAGCGAATGCGAAACCACGTCGGTGACAGGCCATGCTTTGAGGCGCACCGGACGCCACGAATAGAAGTGCGACAGCAGCAGCGTGGCGACCCCAATCAGAAAAACCCACAGTCCGCCAAAGGCATACAGAATCAGCGTGACAGCGGCAACCACCCGGCACGCGGCATAGCCCATGCGCACCCCAATTTCACCACTGGTGACCGGATTGCGTGCCGCACGCGCCGGGTCGCGGGCATCGTCCGGCGCATCTTCGATGTCGTTAATCATGAACGCATACGCCACCGCGAGGATATTTGCAGAGATTGCAGCAACGAGACGCCAGTCCAGCGGCGTTCCATAAGGGGCTGTTGCCAGCAGCGCGCCCAGAATGGTCAGCGGCACAACAAACGGAATATATTCACGCCAGCGTGTCAAACGCACCAGACCACGCAATTGCGTCCCCAGACTCTGTTGATTCAATGTGGGTTCCCCCTGCCATCTCACCGATTACTCATATAGGCAGCCCCGCAGTTTACCATAACCTGTAAAGGCTGTCAGCAGGCAAGTGTAAAAAAATTGTCAATATTATGGCTATGGTACAACTGGGCAACAGTCTGTTGTAGACACAGGCCTGTCCGTTCTGTGTCGCCAATTGGCAAGCAAAAGGGAAGCGTGTACACTCGCGCCTTATGAGACGATTGCCAATCACCCTTTCCTTGATATTCCTGCTGCTTGCCGCCTGTGTGCAGACGGATGTTGTTGTTTCCGGCGCGGATAGCACACCCACTGCCGGAATGCTTTCGACGCTGATGCCGGTGACCCAGCGCCAGATGAACAACGTTCCCGAACAACCGCTGGCGACCAACACACTGCGCCCTGTCCTGGCGCAGAACTGCCCGCCGCCTGCCAGCGGATTGACTCAGCATATGGCGGAGGCAGCGATTGACTATTCCGCGCGCACAGCCAGCGTTACCCAGACGATTCGCTACACTAACCGCGATTCCGTGTCGCTGACCGACCTGGCGTTGGTGGTTGAACCCACGCGCTACAGCGGCGCTTTTACACTGGACAGCCTGCAATTCACGAATGCCGCCCAAACGGAAATAGTTTACATGCTGGAAGGCAACCGCCTGACGCTGGCGCTGACGGAACCGCTGGGCAGCGGGTGCAGCATCGAACTGCGCGCTGAGTACCGTCTGGTCATCCCGCCCATTGGCGCAGGCGTGGATGCCTACCGAGGCTATTTCGGCTATGGCAGTCGCCAGTTGAATCTCTCACTGTGGTTGCTGGCGACTGCCCCACGCATCAACGGCGCGTGGATTGCGCATGACAACATCGCGGTGGGTGAACAGGCGGTTTTTGAGGTTGCCGATTGGGATGTAACGCTCAACGTCAGCGGCGCCTCGGACGCGCTGGTGATTGCCGCACCGGGCACGCTGCTGGAAAGCGGCAGCGGACGCTGGCGTTATGTACTCACCGGTGCGCGTGATTTTGCATTGAGCATGAGCGAGTCGTTTGTGGTCACACAGGAACAGACCAGCACTGGGGTTAGCGTCGAATTGTACAGTTATCCAGACGCCCTGTTTCGTGATGAACAGGGCGCACTGGTTGACAGCGCGGCGCACGGGCTGGCAGTGGCGGCACGCAGTCTCGAACTCTACAGCGAATTGTTCGGGTCGTTCCCTTACCGGCGTATGGTGGTTGTGTTAGGCGATTTCCCCGACGGGATGGAATTCAGCGGGCTGGTCTTTGTCAGCGGCAACTGGTTCTATGGCTTTCGCGGGGCGCGTTCCTATCTGACTATCATCACCGCGCACGAAATCGCGCACCAGTGGTGGTATCTGCGTGTGGGCAATGATCAGGCGTTAGACCCCTGGCTGGATGAAGCATTGGCGACCTACAGCGAACTGCTCTTTTACGAGGAATTTTATCCCGACAGTGTGGGCTGGTGGTGGGAATTCCGCATTGATGCCTATGCGCCGGAAGGATTCGTAGACAGCACCGTATATGAATTTCCCAGCATTCGTGCTTATATCAACGCCGTCTACCTGCGCGGGGTGCGCATGCTGGGCGACTTGCGCCGCGATCTGGGGGATGCGGCATTTCTAGCCTGGCTGCGGCGATATGCTGAAATCGCCAGCGGCATGATTGCGACGCCGGATGTGTTCTGGTCACTGCTGACGCCGGAGGAGCTGGAACTTACGCGCGAAACGCGCTACCTGTACCTGCGCAACCCGGAGATTTTGCAGACGGTGGCTGTGACGCCTGCGCCATAGCTGTGCGGCTCTGCTTAGCCGCGGGCGCGGTCAATCGCTTCGCGCACCTGCCGGGCGGTTTCGACAAACAGGGGATCATAGCTGTCTTCGATGCGGCGCGGGCGCGGCAGCGGTACAGCAATATCTGCCAGCACTCGCCCTGGGCGGCGGCTCAGCACCAGCACCCGATCCGCCAGCAGCACTGCCTCCTGAATGCTGTGCGTGACCATCAGCACTGTCTGGCGTGTTGCTGACCAGACTCGCAGCAAATCAAAACTGATCTGCTCACGAGTCAGCGCATCCAATGCGCCAAAAGGTTCATCGAGCAGCAGCACGGCGGGCTGTTGAATGAGCACGCGCCCCAATGCCGCGCGCTGCGCCATACCGCCTGACAATTCGCCGGGGTATGCCAGCGCAAATTCGCTAAGTCCAAGACCGGGCAGCAGCGCCTGTGCGCTGCTTAGCCGTTCGTCCCGGCTCACCCCGGCAAGCTCCAGTGGCAGGGCGATATTGTCCAGCACCGTGCGCCAGGGCAGCAGTGTGGGGTCCTGAAACATCAGCGCGATATGCGGTGATGGCTCACTAATGACTACGTCATCCAGCAGCGCCTGCCCTTCGTCGGGGGGGTGCAGCCCTGCCAGCACCCGTACCAGTGTGCTTTTGCCGCAGCCGCTGGGTCCCACAAGGCAAACAAACTGACCGGCGGGAATGCTGAAACTGATTGGACCCAGTACGGGCAGGCTGCTGCCATCGGGCGCAGTGTACTGCACGGTGGTATTACGAACGGTCAACTGCATCGGGGTTCACCTGAAAGACTCTTGGACCAGCTTCAACGCTCATGGCGCATTTTACAGGGGTGGTTTGTTCCACCCCTGCTATCCGCGCCGGGTTCGTCCGCTATCCGCCCTGTTCGCTGGCAGGTACGAACTCGTTGGTATACAGCGGTGTCAGATCAATTGCCTGCGGCAGAACTTCCAGTGCCAGCAGGGTGTCCTGCATTGCGCTCCACGCTTGCGGGTCGCTGAAACCGGGCTGATCGGCGTCCCACAGTTCAATGGATGCCAGCAGCACGTCGAATTGCAGCAGCGCATCCGGCGGCAGCAGTTCTGTCAACGCTAAACGCATTTCGGCACGGCTGGCGGCAATGGCGGCACGATCCGGCGCGGTCAGCAAAAACGCCTCCTGTGCTTCTGCGGCAGCCG
>DAOTWP010000260.1:0-24223 GCA_034435675.1 Anaerolineae bacterium | reverse complement strand
TGAAGAATGCCCCGCCCAGCGCGCCCATCACCAGCGAGAGCACACCGCCGACGATACTCGCCTGCTCGGCACTCTTTGCCGATGCCGCTACAATCGCGCCCAGCCCTGCCGCCGCCAGCGATGCCGCCAGCAGCACCAGCACAATGCTGAGCACATCATTACCCCAGATGAAGACCAGTTCGCCATCTAAGAGGCTGGAAATCAGCGTAAACGCGAGGAACAGGAACGTGAGCTGCACCAGCACCATCACGGCGGTGGCAAACAGCTTGCCGAACAGAATCGCCGCGCGCGGTGTGGGCGACATGACCATGCGCTGAAGCGTCCAGTTCTGCCGTTCTTCCAGAATGCTCGTGGCGCTGCCGTTGGCGGTGAACAGCGCAAAGAAAATCGCCTGTGCTGACCCGATGAAAATCAGTGCGTTGAAGCGCTGCGGTTCGCCTTCTACCGTCTGTCTGTCCAGGCTGATCAGGTTATAGCCACCGGCGAAGGCACAGTTCACGCCCGTACTGAAACCGTCGCTCTGCGTCACCGCGTTAATGCGCAGGAAGCCGTAGTCATCCAGCACGGTATCCAGCACCGCGGCGATCGAGACATAACCGTTGACGATCTGATTAGTGATGCCTTCGGTAATGCCGCGCACAATCCCGGCGGATACCGTCCGCGAGGCATCCGCGTAGATTTCGATCTGCGCGACTTCCGGCATGGCTGCGCCCGGTGCGCCCATGCTGGCGTTAACATAGGCATCCAGCGTCGCGGTGAAGTCCTGCGGAATGATGATCGCTGCCGCGTACTCGCCGCTGTCCACCCCGGCGCGCGCGGCGTCGGCACTGTCCAGTTCCACTGCCGCCGTCAGCGTATACAGCGGGTTTGCACCGTCCGTACTGCTGCTGCCCGCAAATGCCGGGCAGTCCAGCGCCGGGTCGTTTGCCGCATCCGGCGCGGGGGTCGCTTCCGCACTGCTGGCGGCAGTCGTTGCTGCGTCCGGCGCGGGGGTCGCTTCGGCGGACTCTGCCGCTGCGCCCAACCGCGCATCCGGCGGCACAAAGGCGTTTACGTAGACTGCACCCTGATTGTTGTCTTCGGCAGTGTCCAGGTTGACCACTGCCACCGGAATATTCTCAATGCTGCTGCTGTCGCCGCTGCCGATCCCACCAAATGCCAGCGCGATAATCGTCGAAAGCACCAGCGGGGTCGCAATCATAATCAGCAGCAGATTGCGGTCGGTAAATGTCGTGTAGAGGTCTTTGGCGGTGATGGTCCAGATTTTGCGCCACATAACGGCTCTCCGTCTCTCAGTCGCGCAGCGCGCGCCCGGTCAGGTGCAGGAACACCGCTTCGAGGTCGGGTTCGCGCACTTCCACGGACAGGACATCCACCCCTGCCTCAGCAGCGATCATCAGCAGGTCCGGCAGCGCCTTGCGCCCACGTTTGGCGTAAACCGTTACGGCGCCTTCGGTGGTTTGCCCGGAACGAATCGTCATCGTCGTCGTCGTGCGCTTGTCCACCACCGGCACATCAGACTCCTCCGTCCCCGCTGCGGCGTGCAGTTCAATCATGCTGTATTCGGCTCTGGAGACGCCGGGGACAGTCTTGAACTTTTCGAGCAGTTCGTTAGAAATGGTCTGTTCACCCACGTTAAACAGCAGGCGGTCTTCCTCACCGACGGTCAGGGTCAGGTCGCCCACCGTGCCCAGGGCGATAATCTTGCCATGATCAATGATGCCGACGCGGTTGCTCAGCTCCTGCGATTCTTCCATCAGGTGCGTGGTATACAGCACGGTCATCTTGTATTCGTCCCGCAAACGAAAAACAGTGTCCAGAATGCGGCGGCGGTTCTGCGGGTCAATGCCTACCGTCGGCTCGTCCATAAAAATCAGGTCCGGGCGATGCAGCAGCCCCACACCGATGTTGACGCGGCGCTTCATGCCGCCGGAGAAGGTCTCAATCTTGTCCTTCTGGCGGTCACGCAGGTCAATAAAGTCCAGTACCTCGTCAATGCGTTTAGGCAGCTCCCTGCCGCCCAGCCCATACATGCGCCCAAAGAAATCCAGATTCTGCCGCGCGCTGAGTGTGGGATACAGCGCGATTTCCTGCGGGATAACGCCGATCAGCTTTTTCGCTGCCATCGGTTCCTTCGTAATTGAATGACCACCGATTTTTGCTTCCCCTGCGGTTGGCGTCAGCAGCCCGCTGATCATCGAAATCGTTGTGGATTTGCCAGCGCCATTGGGTCCCAGCAGGCTGAAAATCTCACCCTTATGAATGTCAAGATCAATCCCTTTAACCGCCTGCACTTCCGTGCCATCAGGACGCTTAAAGGTCTTCGTTAATCCGCGGACTTCTACCATTGACGGCATTGAATTTCCTCCCCGGTTGAGTTGTCCAGTTGGTGAGTCCTCACCGCGTGCGATTTTACACTCTCATATACGTGTGTGGCGAAAAACTGTTGCACAGCAGAGCGGCGCGGCGCAGTCACCAGGCGTTACCCGCAGCAGCGTCACCAGACTGGGTCGCAGGGAAATAAAAGCAAGGACACCCGGTGGACAGCGCCGGGGTTTGGTTCAGGGGATAATAGGGGAAAAATAAAACAGAGGCGAAAACACTGCCTCTGCTTACGGATCAATCTCGATATAACGCCGCCACGCCGCCGGACCAGTGCCTACCGCGATGACGAGATAACTCGTGCGCGGGGTTTTCGGTTCCCACATCAGGCGCATCCCGGCTTCATGCGGCAGGCGGTTGCCCTTCTTGTGGTTACAGGCGGCACAGGCGCAGGCAGTGTTCGTCCAGATGTCGCGCCCCTCGCGGGACTTGGGCAGAATGTGATCTACGGTGAAATCACTCTTTGCCAGCACACGCCCACGCTGCCAACTGCCGGGTTTGACGCCGCAGTAAATGCAGGTGTAGCTGTCACGGACCAACACCCCTTTGCGACTCCAGTGTGCTTTGCGGCGCGGCACATTGATATATGTGCGCAGCGCAATAACCGATGGAACAGGAAACAGATCACGAACTGTGCGGAGAAACCGGTCGCTCTGCTCAATAACGACAGCCTTTTCTGCCACCACCAGGTTGATTGCACGCGCCACGCTGATGACGGACAAAGGCTCCCACGTGCTTCCATTGAGCAGCAGCACACGATTTTGCAGGGCTGCACTTTGGGACATACGTCAAAACCTCGAAAACGTGCTTTGCTCCATTCTTCACACAACATTATAGCGCAATTTGGTTAACCTGGCTTTAAGCCAGGGCTGAAAAACCTACCCGGCGCGGTGCCCGTTGGTGCAGGGCTAACGGATCGTCTGACAATGGTAGGAAGAACAGGAGGACGCAGCCAACACCCGCTTGCGTCATGCGGGGTGGCGCTGTGTGGAATACCCGCCACCCCAAAACGTCCTCCTGATTTCCCCAACCACAACCGTCCATGCCGGTCTGCCTTTCCTTAATAACGCTTACTGTTCGCAGGTCGCCGGACCTTTGCTGCGCTACGCACCAGATCAATATTCCCCGGTTCGCTCGTTTTTTCCCAGTTTGCGCGGCACGTAACTTTTATTTTTCTCACCCGGTACTACTGACTTTGTGTTGCGGTCGATTCGCTTAGTCAAAGCGTGACCGTCCGTCAGTAAGTCTTACGCAAGGACGGTCACAGGTTGTTTTGCTGCCTGCTGCTGCATTGCGTTCCAGCCGACCTTTTTGATTACTGCCGGCTGGCAGGTCATCCATTCGGATGAGGGACTGCCGGTGGAACTGTTTATGCCAGTGCATAAAAACCTGCCTTCCTCGCGGGGCACTTCCCGCCCGTTGCAGAACACGTCATCGCCTGTCAGCGACCCTCAGGTGTGTCTCTTGATGACGTTGTTGTGTCTGCTCGCTTTCGTTGACATGCTTCCAACCATTATGTGTCCGGCGTTACCAACAGAAGGGTTATGGTTCCTCACGTACTTTAAACCCGTTTTAGGGTCACTAGCAATAGGATTAAACGCCTGTTTTGCTAATATCCCCGGTTATTGGGGGGCAGAGAACGATTACCGTCGCTGCCGGGCTGCCGCGTAAGCCGCCAGCAGGCGCAGTGCTGGCAGATGGCGCAGTGCAGCCTTCGCCCTGTCCGTTAACGGCGCGCCGGGCGCGGCACCAGACGCGGCGCGGGTGGTGGTGGAGTCTCCGCCTCGCTCATGCCTGCGCCCGGTGTGCCAGTGCTCAAGCCTGCGCTCAAGCCTGCGCCGCTGTTCACCGCGCGTTTGGTGCGGGCTTTTGCCGGTACTGTCAGCACCAACCGCACCGCCTGGCGCGAGGACGCCGCACGCACTTCCAGTTCCTCAATCGTTTCCTGTACGGTGTAACGAATCTCATACAGCCAGTTGAGCAGTTCGCTGTCGTTCAGCGGCAGCGTCTCACCTTCAGACACCATACTGTGGAGGTCGTCCAGCGCACCCAACAGCGCGTCCAGACGAACGTCGAAATTGGAAACCTGCGGCTGGTTCTGCGGATAGATCTGGATCATAGTCACACCTCGTATTGTGGATACTCCACTCAGGTGAAATATAAAGGGACGTGAGTTGGTGCCAATCTCACGTCCCTTTAAATCGCTTTCGCAGGAACTTGGGTGCAGGTTTCGGGCTTCGGTCGCCTAGGGGCGCTGCCTCCACCTGCTGTGAGACTGACGGTGTCTTATAATCCGGTTGTCTTGTCCAAACGCGACTGCTGCGTTGCCTTCATAGCGTTGTTCATCGCGCAGCGCGAAGCTTGCCTGACTCTGATACGCACCACCGAGGGCGCTGTGTTCAATCCTGCCCAACCGCCCGCGCAGTGCGCGTGTCCACGCCGGTTCACCCCGCGTAGGATCGCCGCCCCGCAGGCTGGCGGCGCGCGTGCCTTCAGCGGCGCTGGTCAACAGCAGCCATAGATCAGCAGCAAAGCCGACGGTGTCGCCAGCAGCGCCCGGCAGAATCCGGCCCCCATCCAGACCACGCACGAAGCGGAATCCGAGTGTGAGACGAGACCGCAGGGACACGGGCAAGATACGCCCCAACAGAGTCGCTGCATGCGCAGCGTTAGAGCCTGCACCAGCGATCATCAGCCGGTACAGCCCACCCCGTAAGCCAGACGCTGCACGTGTGTGCGGCGCCGGGTATCCCACTTGCGGGCAAATATGCAGTTGTTGGTTTGAACCCAGCAACCACAAGGCGAACATGTCAGTTATGCTCCCTGCTCTATAGCGGTATCTTCGAGCATGCCAAGAATACTGTCCCCGGTAATGAAGACGCGCCGCATACCGCTCGGTTTACTCACCTTCAGGTGCCCCTTCTTGATGAGCCGCTTCAGTGTACTCAAACTGATGCCCAGTGCCTCGGCAGCTTCCTGCCGGGAGTACACAGAGTCAGACTTGATTTGCGGTTTGTCCTTGTTTGCCATCGACATTTCCTCCACTTGCATTCTAAAGACTAACACGACTCATTACAGGCGTCAAGTGACGACCATCAACTTTAACAAATCTTAACGGCGTTAGAAGGGTTCAACAAGGTCTAATTGTGTTAAGAATGGAATTCTGGGGGTGGGGCTTGACGTGCCTGCGGTTTTGCTATAGTGTTTTGGACAATCCACAACCCCATAAACGGTGTGCTCAACTGGCACACCCCTAACGGCGATGACGGAGACAGTCCGCTGAACCGCCCCAACAGAGAGCCGGCTGCCACAGGCTGAAAGCACCGGCAGGGTCTTTGCCAGCAGCGTAGTTATAGACGCACGCAGGCAGGACAGCGACAGCGGAATTCACTCCAGAGCCGAAGCGGTGAAATCCCGGCAATCTGTGCCGGGCGAGTAGTCGGTTCCGTAGCGCCCCACGTTACCGGGGCAAGCGAGGTGGCGGCGAACCCCGGCGGGTTTGTTCGCAACCAGGGTGGTACCGCGTGAGCATTCAGCGCTCGCGTCCCTGTGGTCAGTCCGGCAGTTGCCCGGACTGGAAACGGGGAGGCGGGCGTTTTTTGTTGGCAAACCGGAGACAGACCATGCTCGATCAACTCAACACGCTTCACACTGCCGCACTGGCGGCGCTGGATGCCATTCAGGACAGCGCGGCGCTGCGCGCGTGGGACATCCAGTATTTGGGCAGCAAAGGCGAACTAACCACCCTGCTGCGCGGCATTGGGTCACTGCCCAAAGAGGAACGCCCGGCGTTTGGGCAGCGCGCCAACGAAGTCAAAGAAGCGCTGACCACCGCGTTCGCTGCACGCGAGGCGCTGGTCCGCCAGCAGGAACTGGCACGCGACCTGGAAGAAGGTGAAATTGATGTTACGCTGCCGGGTCGCCAGACTGTGACCGGCGGGCTGCATCCCAGCACGCAAACGCTGCGCCGCTACTACGACATCTGGGCGGATATGGGCTTCCAGGTGTTCCGCAGCCGCGATGTGGAAACAGACGAATACAACTTCGAGCTGTTGAATATCCCGCCGCATCACCCCGCGCGTGATATGTGGGATACGTTCTACACCACGCAGCAGGGTGTGATTCTGCGCACGCACACGTCGCCGGGCCAAATTCATGCCATGCAGCAGCTTGGCGGCAATGGCACACTGCCTATCCGCGTGATTCTGCCGGGCATGTGCTACCGCTACGAACAGGTGTCGGCACGCAGCGAAATCCAGTTTCATCAGGTCGAAGGACTGGCAATTGGGCGTGGCATTCGTATGAGCGACCTCAAGGGCACTATCACCGAGTTCGCCCGGCGCATGTACGACGAACACACCAGAATTCGCTTCCGTTCGTCCTACTTCCCGTTCACCGAGCCGAGCATCGAGGTGGACGTGGAGTGTTTCCTGTGCGGCGGGGACGGCTGCAATGTCTGCAAATATTCCGGCTGGCTGGAAATTGTCGGGGCGGGCATGGTGCATCCGGTGGTCCTGCGCAACGGCGGCTATGACCCGCAGGAGTGGAGCGGTTTCGCTTTCGGCTTCGGTCCGGAACGCGCCACACTGATGAAGCACAACATCAAGGATATTCGCTACTTCTGGGGCAACGACCTGCGCTTCCTGGAACAGTTCTAGCACTTCCCACAGCGGCAAAACCAGAACTTTCTGAAGAGCGGATCATCTTTGTGCAAACTTGCGCAAATCTGAAGGGGCACGAGCGTGTTTCAGTGATAGGGTGAACATAAACACCATTTCACAAAAGGGGAAACACAATGCAACCCAAAGAAACACCTTCACGCCGCTTTCGGCTCAGTGAGGACTGGCAGGCAACCCTGATTGGGCTGCTGCTGGTGCTGCTGATCGCGCTGGGTGTCATTACGTCCATTCCGTATCCGCTGTTGGGCATTTTAGGATCATAAGGGGCGTATCATGACGAGCACATCGCAATCTGTAAACGCGCAGCCCGCGCCGCAGAGCAACACGCTGGCGCAGGGTTGGGTCAACCGGCTGCTGGGGGCGCTGCTGCTGCTGGTGCTGGTGCTGCTGGCGGCAGAAGTGGACAAAGGTATAGCCGAAGCGTTCAAAGCGCAGGGCGTGACCAAAAACCCGCTGGAATACCCGCTGACAGCAGTGGTCATCGGGCTTGCCGCCAGCGCCGTGCTGCATCTGAGCGGTTTACACACCCGGCTGCGGGCGGCATTCCGCACCGAACTATTCATGAAGATCGGGCTGGTGCTGCTGGGCGCACGCATCGCGCTGCCGGACCTGCTCCAACAGGGCGCAGGCGGGCTGGTGCAGGCGCTGGTGATGGTCACAGCGGTATTCTTCTTCACCTGGTGGCTGGGCGGGCGGCTCAAATTGTCCGATACCCTGCGCGCGGTGATGGCGTCGGCGGTGGCAGTCTGCGGCGTGTCGGCGGCAATCGCGGCGGCGGGGTCGGTCATGGCGAAGAAAGAAGAAGTGACCTATATCACGGCGCTGGTGATCCTGACGGCGCTGCCGCTGATGGTGCTGATGCCGGTGCTGGCGCAGGGGATGGGACTTTCGCCGGTGGTCGCGGGCGCGTGGTTCGGTGGCAACATTGACACGACGGCGGCGGTGGTCGGCGCGGGCACAATCTTCAGCCCGGAGGCGCAGCAAACGGCAGCAATCGTCAAATCGGCGCAAAACGTGCTGATCGGCTTTGTAGCGTTCGCGCTGGCGCTGTACTTCGCGCTGGTGGTGCAGCGTGACCCAACGCAGAAGCCCAGTCCCGGCGTGATCTGGCAGCGCTTCCCGAAGTTCGTGCTGGGTTTCATGCTGGTGTCGGTGCTGGCGTCTACCGGCGTGCTGTCCTCCAGCATGGTCACCACAATCGATGCGGCGGGCAAGTGGGCATTCACGGCGGCGTTCGTCAGCATCGGACTGGAATTTGCCCCCGGTGCGGTGCGCGAGATGGGCTGGCGTCCGCTGGGTGTCTATCTGGCGGCAACCGTATTCAATACCGTGCTGGCGCTGCTGGTCGCAAGTGTGATCTTCGGCGCGCTGGGCGGATAGGTATCCGGTCTGAAGGATTCAGGCATTTGCCTGCCGGGGTGAGGCAGACCTCGCCCCCCAGCCTTCAGCCGGGCAGGGATCGACAAAACTAGTGGCAAGTGACAGATGAGGACAAATCATGCTCATTCCGCTTTCCTGGCTGAAGGACTATGTAGACATCGACATTCCCGCCGAAGTGCTGGCAGAACGCCTGACACTGGCAGGGCTGGAAGTTGGCAAGCTGTATTACATTGGCGTGCCGCAAACCGAACGCGCACGCCTGCACACCCATTTCAAAGACCTGCGCGTGCCGCCCTCGGAGCATCTGGTCTGGGATCGTGAGCGCATCCTGCTCGGCGCGATCCGCGAAGTGCACCCGCACCCCAACGCCGACCGGCTGGTCATCGCTGTAGTGGATTATGGCGGGGCAGAGCCGGAACGCTGCGTTACCGGCGCGCCGAACCTGTTCGACTACAAGGGACAGGGAACGCTTGAACCGCCGCTGTGGACGGCGTTCGCTGCCGAAGGCGCGGAAGTGTGGGACGGGCACAGCGACACGCCCAAACGGATGATCCTTAAGGGCAAGGAACTGCGCGGCGTTTATAACCGGAGCATGGTTTGTTCGGATAAGGAACTGGGCATCAGCGACGAGCACGAAGGTGTAATCCTGCTGCACGAGCAACCACTGAACCATGTTACGGGCGAACCGGCAGCGCCGGGCACGCCGCTTCAGGATGTGCTGGGCGACGTGCTGCTCGACATCGAACTGACGCCGAACCTGGCACGCGCTTACAGCGTACTGGGCGTAGCGCGGGAGGTCGCCGCACTGCTGGACAAAGACCTGCGCGAACCGTCCTACGACCTGCATATGACCGGCACGCCGATTGAGGGCACGGTCAAAATCGACATCCGCGAGCCGGAACTCAACCCGCGCTTCACGCTGACACTGCTGCGGAATGTCGCGATCAAGCCGTCGCCGGAATGGATGCAGCGCCGGCTGCGGCTGGTCGGGCAGCGTCCGATCAACAACATCGTGGACGTAACCAACTACATCACGTTCGAAATCGGGCAACCGCTGCACGCTTTCGACTATGACAAGCTGCTGGCGCGGGCGAAAGCGGCAGGCGACAGTGTGCCAACGATCATCACGCGCCTGCCAGCACCGGGCGAAATGCTGGAAACACTCGATGAAGTCCAGCGCGAACTCCAGCCGCACAACATCCTCGTCTGCGATACCGCCGGGGTGCTGAGCATGGGCGGGATTATCGGCGGGGCGGAAACCGAAATCAGCGCCAGCACAACCAGCGTACTGCTGGAAGCAGCGAACTGGAATTTCATCAACATCCGCCGCACGATGCAGTCGCAGAAGGTCTTCACCGACGCGGGCACGCGCTTCAGCCGCGGGGTGCATCCCTCGCAGGCGCTGCTGGGCGTCAAGCGCGGCGCGGAACTGATGCGCCAGTTCAGCGGGGCGGAGGTGGCGCAGGGTGTGCTGGACGAGTATCCTACCCCGCCGCAGCAAATCAGCGTGGAACTGCCCGCCCGCGAGATCGAACGCCTGCTGGGCGTGGCGATCACGGTTGAAGAAGCCGCCGACATCCTCGCGCGGCTGCAATTCGAGGTCGCCATCACCGCGGACGCGCTGCGTGTGGTCGCGCCGCCCTACCGCACGGACATCAGCAGTGATGCGGCGGTTGGGCAGGCAGACCTGATCGAAGAAATCGCGCGCGTCTACGGCTATGACCGCCTGCCGGACAGCATTATGGCAGACGCGATGCCGCCGCAGCACAGTAACATCCCGCTGGAACGCGAGGAACGCTGCCGCGATGTGTTGGTGGCGCTGGGGCTGCGCGAGAACATCAGCTACCGTTTCACCACGCCGGAACGCGAGGCGCTGCTGACCCCGCCGGGGCAGCCGAACAGCCTGCCGGATGCCGGGTATGTGACACTGGCGAATCCGATCAGCGTGGACAAAACCGTGCTGCGGCGCACGCTGCTGGTGAACCTGCTGGAAAACGCTGCCAACAACGTGCGCTATCAGGAACGCCAGCGGGTGTTCGAGATTGGCAGTGTGTATCTGGTTCACGACGGGCAAACGCTGCCGCACGAGCCGCGCCATCTGGGGCTGCTGCTCACCGGCACGCGCCGCCCGATTCCCTGGGCGAACGATGACCCGGCGGGGCAGGTTGATTTCTATGACCTCAAGGGCGTGGTCGAAGGGCTGCTCGACGGGCTGCATATCGCGGGCGCACGCTACACGCGGGCACAGCACAGCAGCTTCCATCCGGGGCGCTCAGCACAGTTATCCATCGGGGAGACGCTGATCGGCACGTTCGGGGAACTGCACCCGCTGGTAACGCAGGCATTCGACCTGGGCGGCACGCCGGTGTTCGCCGCCGAGTTCGATCTGGACACACTGCTGGGCTTCATTAACCCGCTGTACAGCGTCAAGCCGCTGCCCAACACCCCGCCGGTCTATCAGGACATCGCCCTGGTGGTGCGGCAGGATTTGCCCGCTGCCGAAGTCGAGGCGGTCATCGTGCAGGCAGGCGGCGCAATGCTCAAGGCGGCGCGGCTGTTCGATGTCTATCAGGGGGAACCGATCCCGGCGGGCTACAAAAGCCTCGCCTACGCGCTGACCTACCAGATGGACGACCAGACGCTGACGGACAAGGATGTGGCGGGCGTCCACAAGAAGATCGTCAAGGCGGCAGAGGCACGATTGGGCGCAACCCTGCGCGGGTGAGGGCAAGGTGCCGGCACTCATGCCCGCACGAAGCAAGTGATTGATCCACAAAGGCATCAAGAACGCAAAGGGAACCGTAAGGGCGAAGTAGGGGCGAAGCATGCTTCGCCCACTTCTTGTTTCCCTATACCGCTGTATAGGTGTAGGTTGCCATGCGATAACTCCCGCACGCCCGCAGCCATGCAATACCGCTCGCTGAGTGAAAACCATGACGTGTCTGTAAAGGCAATTTTGCAACCAGCGCATCGCTCACTTCCTCCAGGGTCGGTTTGAAAACAGGTCTATAGGTGGCAAAATCACTTTCATAACGCAGGCTCTGCATCGTTTGCAAACAGACCCTGGTTCAATCATTACCCTGGATATTCGTGTTAGACTGTGAGGAAGCTAAAGGAAAACAGGGGCTATCATGGAAAAACATCGGATTTATTCAATGAGCTTCGCACGGGTCTATCCCGAGTACATTGCTAAGGCAGAGAAAAAAGGGCGCACGAAAGCAGAAGTCGATGAAATTATTCGCTGGTTGACAGGCTATAGCCAGGAAGCATTAGACACGGAGCTGGAAAAACAAACCAACTTTGAGACCTTTTTTGCCGAAGCGCCTCAACTGAATCCGTCGCGGACGTTAATCAAAGGCGTGATTTGTGGCATCCGAGTGGAAGACATTCAAGAACCCTTGATGCAGGAAATTCGTTACCTGGATAAGTTAATCGATGAGTTAGCAAAGGGAAAAGCAATGGAGAAGATTTTGCGGAAGCCATAAGTTCACTGGAATGCACCTGCAATACTGCGGGACGTTTTGGGGTAGTCAAGGAGCCGTCGCAAGCGTAATACCACCTGTTTTCTGGCAGCAAATCCGCCGGATGGAAACGAATCGGTGACAGGTGCCTCGGTTGCGCCCCGGCGACGTCAACGGGCGACTGCGCACAGTGCATACGCTGCATCCAGCGTGCCCCAGTGTTCCGGCGTGATTTCACCCGTATAGCCCCACTCCGCAGGCGGGTCAGGGGCAGTGGTTGTGCCAGGAATGCGTCGCCCGATCAACAAGCGTGCAGCAAACCCAGCAGACCACCGCTAGCCCACATCCGGCAGCAGCGCCGCCAGCCACGCCAGCAGCGTGTCCACAAAATCGGGGCGGTTGAGCGCAATCTGCGCACCGCTGCCCGCGTTTTCATACTGCGCTAACTGCGCCGCATCGCCGGCAAACGCCACCAGATCGCGCGCGGTTTCCAGCGCGGCGGCATCACTGCTGCTCACTGCTACCAGCAGCGGGCGCGCGCCATAATCGGGCAGCACGTTCAGTAAGGTGCTGCGGTTTTGGGGGCTGAGCAGCGCAGCACCATCACACAGGGCAAGCTGCGCACAGGCAAGCAGCGCCGGGTCTGCACCCGCGCCCGCGCCGATGATGCCCACCCGCGCCGGGTCTACTGTGCCGACCTCGCCCAGCGCATCCAGCCCGGCGACAACATCCTGACTCGGCGCACCGCTGCGCAAGCCCAGCACCAGCACTGTATAGCCCGCCGCCTGAAGCTGCACCGGCAGCAGCCCCCAATCGGTGCGGCTCTGGCTAACGAGCAGCAAACCAGGCACACGCGCCTCGCCCTGCGCATACAGATCCGCTTCCAGCGGCGTGCCATCCAGCGCGGGGAACTGCACCGACTGCCCACCGCCGCTGCTGCCCCCCGGCGAAGCGGCAATCGGCGGCAGCGCGCCCTGTGCAGGGGCGGCGGCAACCGTCGGGTCAAACTGCCCTTCGTCCAGCGTGTAGGGCTGCGCTTCAGTGGGCGGACCGGCGGCAAACGGATTAGGGCTGGGTTCGAGTGTGGGACCGGTCAGGGCACGTGTGGCAGTGGGGGTGACGGCGGGCGCGCTGGCACACGCGCCGAGCAGCACGGCAGCGGCGAACAGCCCCAAACGCGGCAGCCGCACAGCCAATCGGGCAAACAGCGGCGCAGACGACGTCATAAGACTTGCATGGCACTGTTGAAACAAATGGCTCCTGTTAACCTCGCTTAGAATCTGGCTGGATTTTCCAATGATGTCCAGAATGGTGCATCCGGTAAGGTGCAGCCGTTTCCGTGTAGGGGCAGGTCTGAGACCCGCCCCTACTACAACAGCAGGCATGTCTAATCGGCATTTGTTGTCGGATGCGCCGCTAAACCGGGCGCGCCAGCACAACCATACGCGGGCAGCCATCCTCGAAAGGACTGCCGTCAATGTCACCGTACACGTCTTCAATCGCGAAGCCGGTATGCAGCAGCAGCAAGCGCAGTTCGGCAAGGAAAAAGTAGCGCAGGACAATCGGCGCGAAGGTGCGTTTGACGCTGCCATCGGCGGTGATTTCGTCGTAAATCCAGGTCACGCGCATCAACTGCTCGGCGCGATCCAGCACGCTGACCGACTGCTGCATGACCAGATGCCCGGTTTCCGACTCAATGAAGGTGCGCTCCAGCGTGACGGCTTCGGTATCCTGTGAGGCGAACACCTCGCCTGCGTTGGGCAGATCAAAGACGACCAGCCCATCCGGCGCGACCCAGCCGCGCAGCCGTCGCAGCAGCGCCAACTGCACCTCCTGCGTGTGGAAGTGCATCAGCGCGTTATAGCTCAGCAGCACCAGTTTGTACTGCGCGGCATGTTTGACCGTCAGCACATCCCCGGCAATCAGCCGCACGCGCGGTTTGAGCGCGGGCAGCGCGTCCAGCCGTGCCTGTGCGCGTTCGAGCATGGCGCTGTCGTTTTCGATGCCGTGCGCTTCAACCCCCTGCTGCGCCAGATGCAGCAGCACACGCCCGCTGCCGCTGCCAATTTCCAGCACAGGCGCGCCATACTCCCCCGCCAGTTCGCTGTAAAATTCCAGATCGTCGTCTTTGTCGGCGTTTTCGGCATCGTAATAGCGCAGGATCGTTGTGTAAAAACCGGGCATCATGTTTTCCTCAGCGGACTCAACCGGATGTATCTTTGTTCAGAAAGTTGTTGACCGCGTTGATGTGCGCATCTGCCGCCCACAACGGCGGGAACAGGTCACGTTCATGCTGCAATGCCTGCTCGTAGGGATGATTTAGCCCGGCTTGCAGCAGCGCCTTGACCGCGCGGATCACCTCCGGCGGATTCTGCGCGATGACCTGCGCAAAGTCCAGCGCAGAACGCAGCGCTCTGCCCGGCTCCACGACACGGTTCGCCAGCCCCAGCGCTTGCAGTTCAGGCGCGTGCATAATATGCCGGTGGAACAGCAAATCCAGCGCTTTTGGATACCCCACCAGCCGCAGCAGGCGCTGCCCTGCACCCCAGCCGGGGGTCAACGCCCAGCGCAGATGCACCAGCCCCAGCCGCGCTTTTTCGTCCACAATGCGCAGGTCGCACGCCAGCGCGATTTCGCTGCCGCCGCCCAGCGCGAAGCCGTTAATCGCGGCAATTACCGGCACGGGCAGGCGTTCCAGCGCCAGCAGCGCATCGCCCATGAGGACGATCATCATGCGCGCATCGTCTTCGCTGGTATAACCGCTGAGTTCGACCAGATCGCCGCCGCTGCAAAATGCCTTTTCGCCCGCGCCGGTCAGCACCAGCACGCGCAGGCGCGGCTCGTCATGCCGCGGCTCATCATGCAGTGCTGTGATTCGGGCGGCAAAGTCACGCATCATCGCCAGCGTCAGCGCGTTCATCGCTTCCGGGCGATTGAAGGTCAGCACGGCAATGCCGGCAGCCGCATCATGCCAGTGGAAAGTCAGACGTTGGTCCATAGAGGCAGTCCTCAGCCGCCGGGGTCTTTGGTTGGCGTCAGCCCTGGCTGGGTCACACGCGGCGGCAAAATTGCGGTGGGCGGACGCGGGGTATCGGTCACAGTTGCTGTTGCTGTTGGCGCGACAGTGGGCGTGGCGCTGGAAGTCGCCGACGGAATCGGCGTGGCGCTCGGAATCGGCGTGATCGTCGGCGTATCGGACGGGGTCGGCGTATCGGTTGCCGTGGGGCTGGGTCCCGGCGTGAGCGTTGGTGTTTGCGCGGCAATCAGCGCGCCAACGTTAACATCGGGCGTAGGCTGCGGCGTAGGGCTGAAAACCGGAGTCGGCGCGAAGGTCTCGCTGCGTCCGGTAATGTCCACCTGGTCCACCGTGAACAGCACAGTCACCCGCTGCCCGCGCGCGCCAAACACCCGCTGCTGCTGCCCGTTCCAGATCACCACCAGCGCGGCGGCATTGGCAGCGGTCAGTTCAATGCTGGCGCTCGCCTGGTATTCCAGAATTTGCCCCGGCAGCGCAATGCCGACGTAGCGTTCTACACCATCCACCAGCACGCGCAGCCACGAGCGCTGCTCAAGCTGCATGGTAACCAGCACCCCCTGCCCGTTGAAGTTCTGCTGCAAGCCGACCACTGCGGTTGGGCTGGCAGCGGGCGTAAACGTGGGCGCCGGGGTGAAGGTGGGCGGTTCGCCGGGCAGCACGGCTACCACATCGGGCAAACCTTCCTGCGGGCGGCTGTCTTGCAGCAACTGGTAGGCTACAAAACCGATCACCCCCAGCGCCGCCGCTGAAATCAGCAGCAGCGTCAGGCGATAGAGCAAGCCGCCCCCGCGCCGGGGCGTATCCGCATAGCTGACCGTCGTTACTGGCGGCGACACAGGCAGCGCAGGATCAGTATCGGTCAGGGAACGCGCGGCGCGCAGGGGATTTGTCGGGTTGGTTGGATTGCGGCTGTCGCGGCGGCGGGACCGGCTGCGGCGCTTGCGGCGTTCACGGCGGGCATCATTGACCAGCGCCGCCTCGTAATAGCTGATCATCAGATCAACATCCAGCCCCAGATAACGCGCGTAATTGCGGATAAAGCCGCGCACCTGCACGGGCGAAGCACCGGTAATCTGAAACTCGCCGAGTTCGAATGACTCCAGGACGCGCCAGCGAATATGCAGGGCGCGTTCAGCATCCTCCAGCGTTTTTTCTTGTGTCTCGCGCGTTTCGCGCAAGAACCGCCCTAACGCCTGTGAGTCCATTCTTCCTCATGTACGGTGGTCAGGAACAAAACGACCCCGAACACGGTCACACCGCCGGGGTCATCGCCGCGGTCTTCGGCAGAACAGCGCAGCCGCACCAGCACGACTGGGGGGCTATTCGCCTGCGGGTGTTTCGGCGGGTGCTTCTGCCCCTGCCGCCTCAGCTTCCGCCTGTGTCCATTCGGCTTCTGCCGCTTTAACTGCCGCTGCAGTCGGGTCAGCAGCAGCTTCCGCTGCCGCCGCGGCGGCGAGCCGGGCAGCTTCTGCCTCACGCTTAGCGAGGAAACCGCGTAATTCGCCTTCACGAACGATGGTGATCTTCAGATTGGGCGAAATCTCCGTCCCCAGGCGTACCGGCACCTCGTGCGTGCCCAGTTCGCGCAGCGCCGTCTGGCTGATGCGGCGGCGGTTGATGTCAATGCCCGTAGTGCTGTTCAGTTCGTCAGCAATTTCCTGTGTCGTCACCGAGCCGAACAGCTTGCCGGTTGCAGAGGCGCGCTTCTCAAAGAACAGTTCCACGCCATCAATCTGGCGTGCCAGTTCGTTCAGGCGTCCGTCCAGTGCTGCGCGGCGCGCGTTCGCCTGTTCGCGCAGTTTCTGGGCGCGCTTGAGTTCGCCGGGGGTCGCCTGTGCCGCCAGTCTTTTGGGAATCAACCAGTTGCGCGCAAAGCCGTCGGACACATCCACCACTTCACCCGCTACACCATGTTTATAAACGTCTGCCAGCAAAATGACTTTCATCGCCCGATTTCTTCCTTACAGCGTCATGCCAGGATGCAGCGCTGAATCTGTATTCTCAGCTTACGAATTGGCTGGTCATTATAAACAGCACAGGTGCACCTGCCAAGTGCTAATCCCCCCGGCATGGCGCATCGGGTATAATCGGCGCAACCGTCGGGACAGTCGGCGGAATGATTGCAGAGCAAGACAGGAGCAGGCGTGATGCCGGGTCCGATTATCTCGAAATACCTGGAACCGCAGAATTATTCGACATTTTACCGGCTGGCACACAATTACTGTGAAACCATGCTGCTGCCCTGCACCAGCATCAGTGTCTATGCCGATATGCTGGTCAGGCTGCTCAACCGCCTGCCAGTCACCGCGCAGATGTCCGCCGTCCCCGCACGCCGCACCGCCAGCGATCTGCACAGTCTGGCGACCACGCTGAACGACGAAATTCGCCTGTTCTTCTTCCCGTGTACAATGGGTGATTTCGCCGTACTCGCCGAATTTGATGCTTTTTATCAGCAGCGCTGGCAGCCTTTTGACGGCGAGACATGGGACACGCTGCTGGCGGCATTCAACGCCATGATGCAGCCGCACATGCAGCATATCCGCGTGCTGATCCAGGCACTGGAGGAAGTGCCGCTGCTGGACGACAGCACACAGCAGACGCCGGAGGGCGACCTGCCCCGGCATTCGCTGGCGCGCTTGGTGCGGCAGATTCAACAGGCGCAGCAAAAGCTGGCGGTGTTCTTGCAGCCGGAAGAATATGATATTTATGTGCGCAGCCCGGAACACCTGCATGCAAAATACGGCTGGTGATAGCGCCAGCGGCACGCCGCCACAGGCACGGGTTTGCCCATAGGCGCAGGTGGCATTCGCTACTATAATCCCGCGAGTGTCCTGGGCAAAATGAGCCTGCCCCTACCCTAACATTCCATGTCTCATGCATGAATTTGCTTCCTCAGTAACCGCACCTGCCGCTGCGGATGCCGCGAGCGCTGCCCTATCCGCGCAGCCACAAACCCGGCATAGACGAACCTTCGACAGCTATCATCTGCTGGCGCTGGGGCTGGTTGTGTTCAGCTTCTTCATGAGCGCGCTGGTCAGCCGCGCGGTCTTTGACCGTATGCCGCACCTGGAAGACGAAGTTGCCTATCTGTTTCAGGCGCGGGTCTTTGCGCGCGGGCAGCTTGTGGTGCCCACGCCGCAGCCCAGCCGGGCGTTCTGGCAGCCTTTCGTGGTGGACGACCCGACGACTGGCAGTCGCGCCGGCAAATATTCACCGGGCTGGCCCCTGCTGCTCGCGCCGGGGGTGCTGCTGGGGGCAACGTGGGTGGTCAACGCTTTTTTCGGCGCGCTGACCGTCGCGCTGACTTACCGGCTGGGGCGTGACCTCTTCAACCGTGATACGGGGCTGCTCGCGGCGCTGTTGGTCGCCTTTTCGCCGATGGCGCTGCTGCTCAACGGCTCGCTGATGGGACACACAGCGGCGCTGTGCTGCGGCACGCTGTTCCTGTGGGCATACCGCCGCCTTGAAGTCGCTGTGCCCGCACGCCGAGGAAATCCGCTGCGGCGGCTGCGGCATGGGCTGGGCTGGGGCGCGCTGGCAGGGCTGGCGCTGGGGCTGATGGCAATCAACCGCCCGCTGAGCGCGCTGGGTGTGGCACTGCCGCTGGTGGCGTGGAGCGCTGCGCGGCTGCTGCGCGGCGTGTGGGCGGATCTGCGCGCACGGCAGAAAACCACACATGAAGCAGCAGAACCGCCACTGGGCATCATGGCATGGCTGCGGCAGTCGGCAGTCGTACCAGCGCTGGCACCGCTGCTGCTGCTGGCGGCGGGCACGCTGCTGGTGGCGCTGGCGATTCCGCTGTTCAACACAGCCGCCACAGGACGCAGCAATGCCAACCTGTACGAATATGTCTGGCCCTATGATAAGGTCGGGTTTGGGCAGGGCTATGGGCGCAACGGGCACACGCTGGAAAAGACCTTCCGCCATGCCCGCTTTGATCTGTCGCTGACTGCCGCGGACCTGTTCGGCTGGCAAATCGGCGAGATGACCCCCGCACTCTTGCAGCAACTGCGCACGCGCGACGGCTACTACCCTAACACGGGCATAAGCTGGCTGCTGCTGGCACCGGGGCTGCTGGTCGGGGTGTGGGGCATGCGGGCATTTGCCGGGCGCGGCATACGCCTGCCGCGTGTGCTGCCCTGGCGCGTGCTGGGGCTGGCAGTGTGGCTTGGGCTGGGCATCTGGCTGCTGCTGCACTCAATCAATCTACCACAGGCGCAGTTACAGGATGCACGTTTCGCCTGGACCTGGATTTTTCTGGCGTTTGGCTGGACGCTGCTGCCGCTGCTGCCGCTGGCGTTCGAGCGCCAGCCGGATCACAAAGCTATCTGGACATGGCTGCTGGCGAGTGTGGTGCTGTGCCTGCTGATCGCGCAGGGCACCTACTGGATCGGTTCGCAGCGCTACAGCACCCGCTACTACTACGAGGCGCTGGGGGCGGCGGGGCTGCTCAGCGCGCTGCCGCTGGCATGGCTCGTCACACGCCTGCCCCGGCTGCGACTGCCGCTGTATGCGCTGCTGCTGGCGCTGTCGGTTTTCTGCCTGTACAGCTACAGCACACCGCGCATCAGCACGCTGCATCGCTTCAACTATATCGGACCTGATCTGGTCAATGCGGTGGAGGCACGCCGGATTGACGGACAGCGGATTTTAGTGCTGGTCACCGGCAGCGATGTCCGCTGGCGCGCGCACGGGGCGCTGATGACCGTGACCAGCCCGTTTCTGGACAGCCCGATTGTCGTGGCGCACGACAACCTGACCCCCGGCAGACGTGACGCGATTCTCGCCAATTTTCCTGGCTGGCAGGTGGTCGAGATGTACGCGGAAGGCAACGTGATCTGCTTCAGCACGGTGATTGACCCGGCAGCGCCCGACTGTTACGGCGAGGTTGCTGGCGTTGCGCCTTCAGGCTGAGCCGCCGAACGCGCTGCGCCGTTCTACCGCGACCAGTTCACCGTCCTCGGTCAGTTCAACCACTTCGCCGTCGTCACTGCTGCTCAGGCGTTCGCTGGAGTCACGCTTGGGCTTTTCGCCGGCGTTCGCCAATGCCTGCTGCAAAAGCTGCTCGCCGAGCAGTTCGCTGGCGATCTGCCCGCGCATCTGGCGATCCCCAACGCCCGACTGCATCAGGATGTTGATGAACTGAAACAGCAGCGCGGTAAACCAGCCCATCGTGAGCATGAACAGCGCACCGGGCACTGGCGCGTTGTCCAGCCCGATCTGCTCCACGAAGTAGGTATCGCTCAGTGCCATGCCCCATGCGATGATCATAAACAGCACAAACAGAAACAGGCTGAGGACAAAAAATACTACACTGACGATGGCTTTGCGGCGGCGCATTGCCTTTTCGACTCGTTCTGCCAGCGCCTCGGAATCCACGCCCGGTGCCATAACAGCTCTCCTTCGATTGAAACGCTCACTTATATGTACGTTAGCACGGTTCCAGGGGTTGCGCCCGTGCTGTTTGGCAGCGACTCACGTTACAATAGGGCAAGATTTGCGCGCAGTAATGGAGCAGCAGGATGAGTCGCATTTTTATCAATTATCGCCGGCAGGACAGCGAAGGCTATGTTGGGCGGCTGTATGATCATCTGGTACAGCATTTTCACCGCGATGATGTTTTCATGGATGTGGACAGCATTCCCCCCGGCGCGGACTTTGTGCAGGTGCTGGAAAACGCCGTTGCCGCGTGTGATGTGTTCATCGCCATGATCGGACCGGAATGGGTCAGTATCGTGGACGACGCAGGCGAACGCCGCCTTGAGCAGTGGAATGACTTCGTGCGCATCGAAATCGCCAGCGCGCTTCAACAGGGTAAGCTGGTGATCCCCGTGCTGGTTGGACGGGCAAAGATGCCCACACCCAAAGACCTGCCCGACGACCTGACCGGGCTGGCGCGGCGCAATGCGTTCGAGCTGAGTCATCAGCGCTTTACCTCCGATGTGGAGAAGCTGGTCAGCGCCATCAAAGCCGCCGTCCCGCCCAACCCGTCGCTCAAAACACGTGCCGACACAAAGCTGCTGCGCGAAAAAGAAGCGGCAATCAAACAGGTACGTGCTGATCTGGTCGGCGCGACCGACTCGCCGCTGTATCAGGTGCGCACGGACAACCGTTCGTTTCCGGTCATCGGTGAGGGCAGCGCGGATGCCAACATCATCTTCATTGGCGAGTCACCGGGCAGAACCGAAGCAGAACAGGGCAGACCGTTTGTGGGACCTTCCGGCGAAGTGCTGGCGGAGATGCTGGCGAGCATTCACCTCAAGCGTGAAGATGTCTTCCTGACCAACATTGTGCTCGATCACCCCGGCATGAAGCGCGAACCCACGCCGGAGGAAATCGCCTTCTACGCGCCGTTTGTGGACCGCCTGATTGACATCATCCAGCCTGCCGTGATCGCGACGCTGGGGCGCTTTGCCATGCAGTACATTCTCAAAAAGCTCGACCTGCCGGAAAAACGCAGCAGCATCAGCCAGTTACACGGCAAGTTGATCAAGACGCGCATGTCCTATGGCGAAATCCATGTTGTGCCGCTGTATCACCCGGCGGTGGTACTCTACAGTGCCAGCCAGAAAGAAACGCTGCGCAAGGATTTCGAGAAGCTGAAATTGTTTATCTGAGCAGTCAGGCTGATACACGAGACTACAGGAAAGGCACAGGATGACGCCAATACGCTGCGCATGGGTTAATCTGGATGATCCGCTGTACGTGCGCTACCACGATGAAGAATGGGGCGTGCCCGTGCGCGATGACCACGCGCTGTTCGAACGACTGGTGCTGGAAGGCGCGCAGGCAGGATTGAGCTGGATTACGATCCTGCGCAAGCGCGCGGCGTACCGCGCGGCGTTTGACGGCTTCGACCCGGCGCAGGTGGCACGCTACGATGACGCGAAAATCGCGGAACTGCTGGCGAATCCCGGCATCGTGCGCAACCGCGCGAAAATCCAGTCAGCGGTCAACAATGCGCGGCAGTTCCTGAACGTGCAAACGCAGTTCGGCAGTTTCAGCGCCTATTTCTGGGGTTTCGTGGATGGCGAAACGCGGGTCAACCACTGGCATACACTGGCGGAAGTGCCCGCCGAAACGGATATTTCACGCAGGATGAGCAAGGATCTCAAGCAGCGCGGGTTTACGTTTGTGGGACCAACGATCTGTTATGCGGCGATGCAGGCGTGCGGGCTGGTCAACGACCACACGCTGGACTGCTGGCGGCGCGCGCCGCAGGGGTGAAGGTGATACGCAAACGCAAGCGCTACCAACGACTGCTCAACAGCCAGAAGAATGTTCGCTTCGACGACCTCATCAGCATAATTGCGGCATTTGGATTCAACCTTGATCGTATTCGAGGCAGCCATCAGATCTACAAGCATCCCCGGATCGCCGACGAGTTTTTGTCTTTACAGCCTGACAAGCTTGGTCAGGCAAAGCCCTACCAGCCAGATCAGGCAATTCTTGAGTATGGGCGAAGAATACAGTCTCAGTATGGGCGAAGCGCAAGACCAGGAGGCAAGCGAATGAGCGATGATCACATCAACATCTTCTTCAGCGTGGAAGACCAGGCATATATCGCCGACATCCCCAATCTGAAATACTGCTCGGCACATGGTGCGACGCCGCAAGAGGCGCTGGCGGAGGCGCTGATCGCCAAAGAGGCGTGGCTGGAAGCCGCACGTGAAAACGGGCGTCCAATCCCGCGCCCGCGCTACCGCCCGGCAATCTAGCAGGTTGGATGACCCGCTGCCGGCGAGGTAGAGCATCACTGTTATCGTATCCGGTGCATAACGCCATAAGGATCACCTATGAAAATTCTCATTCTCAACCAGCATGAAGTGCGCCAACTGCTGCCAATGGTCGACTGTATGACCGCGATGCACGAGGCATTCGTCAGCTTGCAGCGCGGCGAAGCGCTCAACCCGCTGCGTATGTTCATGACCTTGCCGGACGAAAGTGGGCTGCTGGCGGCGATGCCCGCCTATGTCAGCGGCGCGATGGGCATCAAGGTCATCAGCGTAATGCCCGGCAATGTCAGCACACCGTATGACTCGCACATTGGCGGCGTGCTGCTCTTCGAGGCGCAGTATGGGCGGCTGCTGGCATTGATGGACGCCAGCGAAATCACCGCCATTCGCACAGCGGCGGTCAGCGGCGTGGCAACCCGCCTGCTGGCGCGCGAGGATGCGGGCGATCTGGCACTGCTGGGGTCAGGCGTGCAGGCGCGTACACACCTCCAGGCGATGCAGGCGGCACGCACCCTGCGCCGCGTGCGCGTGTGGAGCCGCACGCCGGAACACGCGCACGCATTCGCTAAACACGAGTCCGCGTGGCTGGGACTGCCAATCGAAGTCATGGCGAACGTTGAGGATGCAGTTGCTGGAGCAGACCTGATCTGCACGACCACCGCCGCCCGTGAGCCGGTGCTGCGCGGGGATTGGCTCGCGCCCGGTGTGCATCTCAATGTGGTCGGCGCGAGCAGTCGTCACAACCGCGAAGTAGACACCGCCGCGCTGCAGCGCGCCAGGCTGTACGTAGACCGGCGCGAGTCGGCGCTGAACGAGGCGGGCGACTTTCTGATCCCCAAAAGCGAAGGTGCGGTTGATGACAGCCACATTCGCGGCGAGCTGGGCGAACTGCTGCTGGAACAGGTGGCAGGGCGCGAGTCCGCAGATGAGATTACGCTGTTCAAGTCACTGGGGTTGGCAATCGAGGATCTGGCAGCGGCGCAGGCGCTTTACCAGAAGGCGCTGGACAGCGGCACAGGCACATGGGTCGAATTCGGCGGCGAACGCGGCTGAGCAAGAATGTCGGCACAGGCTGCGGCCATTCGCTTTATTCGAGAATTTCGATTCCTGCCGCTTCCAGCAGTGCCACCACTGCGGACCGGTTGACTGTGAGGGTGCGCCCGCTGCCGCCGAGGACATCTTGCTGGCGCAGGGTGTTAATCAGCACATTCACCGTGCTGCGATTCAGGCAGGTGAGCTGCGCCAGATCCTCCTGGGTGATGCACGCGGGCAGGGTGAACCAGTCTGCCTGGGTGCAGCAGTAGCGCCGCGCAAAGTGCAGCAGTGTGCCCAGCAGCCGCGAACGCGCGTCCTGATGCATCAGCGCGTGCATGTGCGCCAGAATTTCGCGCTGGGTATCCGCATAGTAACGCACCAGATTAAGCGACAGGCGCGGGCAGTCCTGCATCAAGCACAGCAAATCTGTTTCCATCAGCCGGGCAACCACAACATCGTCCAACGCCTGTGCCATGCCTATGCGCGTGCGATATTTGCCCAAAAACAGCCCGC
>DAOTWP010000259.1:0-30024 GCA_034435675.1 Anaerolineae bacterium | reverse complement strand
CAGGTGCGCTTCCTTGCCGCGCTGCACAGCGTAGTCGTAACCCGCTTGCGTGCCTTTGCTGTCGCCGTTGTCGGGTAAGAGAGAGGTGTTACCACCCACTCCCTCCCCTAAGAACCGTACATGAAAGTTTCCCCTCATACGGCTCAAGCCTTTCTAACGCCCTGCTGAACAGGACGCGGTTTCTCTACGTGTAAATCTTGGCTGTGGATTAGCGCATGGCAGTTCGGGTGTAGTAAAACGAGATTCTCATCTCGACTCGAACCGCCAAAAGATCTTTCGGTGATGTGATGGATATGCCATCCCGTAATCTCTGTGATCTTTTGCTGGCAAACTGGACAAATGCCGTGTTGTTCTTTCCACAAGCGAACAAGTTGCCTGCGTTTTCTCAGGTTGTTGACCATTTTCACGCCGAGGCGCTTCTCAAAGTAAACTTCCCAAGCCGGGTCAAACGGGTTTGCTTCTCCATCCACTTTGGTATGACGGCGGATAGGGATGCTGGTTGCATGAAAGAGGTGGCGTAGCTTACCGTTATCTTCCCCGAAGAATACCCAATCTCGTCCGTTGAGTGTTTTGAAGTATTTCTGCTTTACCCATCGTTCGGACTTCTTGGGATGACGACGTTTTGCCCAGCGCCAAAGCGCCTGAAAGATGGCATGGTCAACCTGATTGAAAACGGCTTTGCTTACGACATGGTGGTGGTAGAGCGCCCAACCGCGAATGAGGGGATTCAGCACGACAACGAGCTTGCCCGGATCCATGTGTTTATTTGCTTTGAGGATTGCTCGGATTTTCTTGAGAAAGGTTTTCACGTTCTGCTTGGATGGCTTGATGAGTAGCTTGCCATTGTCGTATTTGCGAACGTTTTGTCCCAGAAAGTCAAAGCCATCCTGAATACGGGTAATGACGGTCTTTTCCGGTGAAAGTTGCAGACCGCGTTCGTGCAGGAATTGTTCCACCAGTGGTTTGATCTCATTTTCCAGCAGCGCTTTTGAACTGCCACTGATAATGAAATCGTCGGCGTAACGCACCAGATTGAGTTTGGCTTCGCGCCCCCGTCGCGTTGTGTACTTGGGATAGTGAGTATGAAGCCAGGTTTCAAGTCCATCCAATGCCATATTTGCCAGCACAGGTGAAGCAATACCGCCTTGTGGCGTTCCAGCTTCCGTTGGATGCAGGACATTCTTTTCCATGTAGCCAGCTTTGAGCCATTTTCGTAGAACCGTTTTTTCCATCGGGATGTGAGCCAACAACCACTCATGACTAATCTGGTCGAAGCAAGCCTTGATGTCTGCTTCCAGTACCCATTCCGCTTTGTTGCGCCCCGCAAACACGCTGAAGCACTGTTCAATCGCGTCAGCAGTTCCACGTTCTTTCCTGAACCCATACGAGTTTCGATCTCCTGTTACTTCCGCGATGGGTTCAAGAGCCAGTAGATAGAGCGCTTGCATGGCGCGGTCATGCATGACAGGGATGCCTAGTGGTCGTTGTTTGCCGTTATGCTTTGGGACGTAGGTGCGTCGCAAAGATTGCGGCTTGTAACCCCTTTGTCGTAGATTGTCAACGGCTGCCATCTTCTTTTGGGGCGTATCCCAAATTTCTCCGTCTACGCCCGGTGTGTGCTTGCCTTGATTTTCCGTCACTCGTTTCACCGCCAACACTTTGGCGCTGTACGAGCGGGTGAGCAAACGTTGTAAGGCTTTCGCCTTGTTCCATTTGCCCGCCTGAGTTGCCTTCACGATACGTGCTTGCAGCCGACGCACATTTTCGTGAGCGGCTTGCCAGTTGATGCTGTGCCAGCCTCCCACTTCTTCGTGAGAGACTGCACCAGTAGGAGTTTCTACCGTCATCTGCCTTGTCTCCTTTGTCGGTTTCTCAAACTCTCTCGTGATGAAAGACCTGATGGAAGTCTGCCCGCTTTCGCGTGGGATGATGTGGGCAATCTGGTGATTGCTTCAATCCCTATCCAACCCATTACAGGCTGGCATTCGCTTTTTCCATCTTCCTGTACCCGCAGTTCCATCAGCTCACCTTGCGGCTGCCTACCCTTACAGGAGAACTACGGGCTTACCGTGTTTGCTCTGAGTAACCGGATGGGTTAGGTGCCTCTCTATCCGCCAGTGGCTGTTTCGTCCGTGACAGAGAAGTGTGGAGTCTCTGTGCCAGCCACATCCCCATTTTGGGTCGAGCCTGTCAGCGCCTTTGGCTCGTTCAGTCTTGATGACGGTTACGAGAATTTGCATGTGCTGCCCATACCATCCACCCTAGCCCCTATCCACCCTGACGCTGGCAGAACCATCTTTCCCTCACGGTTCGGATGACAGTCTTATGACTGCGGGATACATTGTCAGCGGGCTTTACACGGCTCGTTGCCTTACCGCATTGCCGCTTTAGGGTACTGCTGACGGAACAGCAGGTTCGTTCCAGACAGATGTCTGTTGAACAATTACTCAGAACACTTCACGTCGCACCCACACAAAGACACCGCGCTGCGAGTTATCCACCATCCAGCGATCGCGGACATGATAACGGTCATACAGATGTCCGCCAGCGGCGCGGTAGGTGTCGCGCTCAACCTTGATGTAACCGCCGTGTGAGCAACCGCCATTGCGCTGGTTGTTCGTCACGCCGACCACCAGCACTTTCGCCCTCAGTCGCCGACATTCCTGCACCACTGCCATATCCACCCCTTTCGGATTGTCGCCCACGACGATGGTATGACCGAGTTGATGCACACGCTGCACAACCCGGAGAGCGTAATCCAGCGCCTTGCGGCTGGCATAGCGCGATCCGGCGATCAATACCCGTGTTTCGCTTTTGGTTTGCATAGACACCTCCATACAGGTGGAAAGCTTCAAAACAAAAACGTGCCCCACGATCCCACCTGACCGTGAGGCATTTCTCACTTGCTACGCTCATCTGCGCAGGTTGCTGCCCGGATGCGCCCCGGAGCGTTCGCTTGTGAACAGCGACCTCGAGACGTTGACCTTTCCGGTAAGCAGCTTCTTGTCCTTCGCTGCTCCATCCGCGACGATATGCGCTTCGATTGCCCACGTTTGGCTTGGCAAAACCCATCTTTTGCTCCTTTAGAGCAGATGGATCCCACATCGTAGGTTCAAGAGCGCCTGGCATATTGGGACAGCGCAGTCATCTGTAGGAGACCATCAACGCTCATCGGCGTTGGGCAGGATTTACAGCGTGCCCTTTCGAGCTTAGCGAAGCGTTACTTCGCACCGCAGCCTCTCACGGTACATCCGTCTGACTGATAACCCTCTATGCGTTTATTAAGCTGCGACTTTACGCAGGGTAAATAGCACGTCGGGGTCGCCCACCCTCACCCGAAGGGCGGCACGGGTTTGCGATGAGAGAAGCGGCACAAGCCAGAAGCAAACCCGTAGCCGCAGCCGCTGGCGGCTGTGAGTGGTGGGGTGACGTGCTATCCTGCGGAAATCAAGTCGCAGCAAACGCAGAGGGAACGGATTAGCACATGCAACGGTGATAGAGGACCCCTGGCTAACGGAGTACCCACAAAATCGAAAACAGACACGCACACCCTGCCTAATCTCCGCGCGTCAGCCGCGTACCATTGGCATCTTGCACACGATGCTGGTGTAGATGGCGCATGCAGTCGGCAGCCCTTTCGTCTGCGCACTGATACTGCAATCCCCTCCAGGGGGTCTTTTTCGTCTGTGGCGTTTTAGGGGATAGTCCCCATGCCGCCGCAATGTCCTGACCTATGCTGAAAGTAACGGTAACCAGCGCCATGCTGAACAGCGACAGGGAGGATCGAGATGGGCTACCTTTATGACGAGCGCGGCAATCGCGTCGCGCGCATGCAGGAACCGGGCATCGTGGATGCTATGACGGGCAATATCGTCGGGGTGATCGTGCTGGGGTTAATCCTCACCGCCGCCAGCTTTTTCATCTTCTACTACTTCGTTTTCCAATTGGGACGTGTGGGCTGGGGGCAGCTCAGGCGGCGGATGCAAATCATTGGCGTGCTGGTGTGCCTGTTGTTTGGCGGCGGGGTGCTGATGATGCTGCCGCAGTATTCGAGTGCCGGGCGCACTGGTGACGCACTGCTCGGCATTGCAGTGCTGGCAGGCAGTGCAGCAGCAGCATTCGGCTTTGGACGGCTGGCACGCCAGCTGACCGCGCAGAACGAAGCGGCGTCCGGCGCGTAAGCAGATCATTCGTGTAGAGCAGCAGCACAGCCACTCCGGCAGCGGGGTGGCTGTTTTGTTGTATGCCTGTGCCATGGCAGCAAGCAGATTTGGGGCGCAGTCCCTAAGGGGCGACGGGTGACCGGGTTTACGCTGAGTCTATCCGCTGAGTGAGCAGGAGACTTCCGCGATGGCTGCTTCGCCGCCCGAACTTTCACCCACGGTACCGCCTGATTCGTCGCATTTGGAAATCACTGAAACCAGCGTGCGGGCTGCGCTGGACAGTCTGCTCTACAACCTGAATACGCGCGAGCGTTCCGGCCCACTGTGTGGTCTGCGCCTCGTCGAGCAGCTGCTGCTGGCGCACGATGCGCCCGATACTGCGTTGAGCCGCCAGATGGCACTGGCAGAACTGCTGACGGGCATCATTACGGAGATATACCAGCATCACCGCCGGGTACAGGGTCTTGCTGCGCCACTGCCAGACGCCCCGCTGGATACAGCCTTTGCGCAGATTGCCGCCGATGCAGCGGTGGATGCAGCAGCACCCAACCCCGAACTGCTTGGCTGGGGCTGGCTGTACTACCGCTATGTGCGTGTTGATCTCGCCCTGAACCGGCGGCAGTTTGCTGCGGCGTTCGGCGTGGAGGTGCGCACGCTTCAGCGTTACGCCCGGCATGGCGTCCGCCGCCTAACGGAACGCCTCATCCAGCGGGAGCGGGAGGCGGTCGTTGCGCCACTTCCCCCGCACCCACGCCCTCACCTGCGCGGTTGGTCAATGACCAGTTTGTAGCCCTGCCCGGGCCAGTAGTGGTAAAGCTGCACATGCCTCAGTAGGCAAGAATCGTATAAACGGGGTGGTATTGTATGCCACCCCCATAGTTGTAGAAGGTCATCCCCCGTCCGCGTTCAGCACGGACACCAAAGCCGCCCATCAGCGCCGCAGGGGCGATATTGAACACGTGCACCATCGCGCGCCGCATTGTGTCGCGTTCATACAGTGCCAGACTGTCGTAAGCAGCGGAGATGACACCACGCCATTCTTCCTCAGCCTCATTGTCCAGTCCATGAGTCATCTGGACGCCATACTGCGGATGCTTGTTCAACATCATCGGACCTCGCACAAGGATCATGTGCAGAGGTTGATCCTTGCTCAGGACATATTTTGCGACCTGCAACGGGAAATTCTGCGCGTTGTATCCCTGTGATACTTGCAGCGCCAGCTGGATTTCTGCGGGGCGTTCCAGAGTGCCGTCAGCGCGCCCGACCAGATAGGTCATAGCATATTGGCTGACCAGCAGCGGTAGCGCCACTAACTTCGTATCGTGCGGATCCATCATGAAGCTGCCCAGGATACTCTCTTTCAGTCCCTCAAACTTCACTTTGCCACTGCCGATATGCCCCTTCTGCACCAGTGCACCTTGATCGTGAATTCGTGCTGCCAGCGCATGGTCGCCGAGTGCCGTCATCACCTGGTCAAACCATGTCTCCTCCTCCTGGTTGATGACGTGCTGTTTGCGCAACCGCACTGGCACGTCTACAGCGTGCAAGCGTAGCGGAATGACGGGTTTGCCTTTGTCGAGCGCCGTCTCGAATTCGTAATTGACGTAATCCGAAGCTGCGGATTCCGGTGTCAGCACCACCACCATCGCCACACTATCATCAATGCCTTGCGCGATTGCCTTCTTCCAGTCATCGCCACCATGAATATCGGTGCGATCCCACCAGACACGATGGGTGCGCTGCAAACGGGTGACAAATGGCTTAACCCAATCTGAATCCTTGCGACTGTAGCTGACGAAGATTTGACTCATGGGGCGGCACTCCTTCTATACCCGCCCGGCGACAACATCCAGCAGCATCTGTCGCTTGCGGGCGGTCGTGACATTCATGTCGAAATACTCGCTCATCTTCTGAAAAATGCTACGAAACTGGTTGTCTATGGTCTTGGGTGCTTTGCTGAGCCGCGCCGCCAGTTCTATGTTGTTCGCAAACGGTTCCTTTTCCAGCGCGCTGACCAGGATGCGTTCCTGTTCACTCAGTTCCTCCAGGAACCGCTGCCTCGGGCTGCTGCGTTCCAGGATTGCTTCAATCCGCATGGAGGCAAGTACATCCGGCAGCAGCCGTGAGGGCACCAGCGGCAGATGCACGACATGCACTGCATCCCGCGCGCCAGGTGGCGCATGGAACACTCCGGTCCTGAGCAGCGTGGGTTCCGCCAGCACGGTCCACACACGGTCATTTTCGCCCAGGAGCACTGCCGCCGCGAGTGTCGCGTAGACACTCATCGCCTTGCGCCCACCTGCCACGAGCAGGTGAACGGGGACATAGCGCACCCGATAGTCACGCAGCACTTCAGCGATTGCCAGCAGATACGCCTCGGAACTGGGCAAATCCACGATGTCCATCAGCGGTTTACCATTCCGAAAACGTAGTTCATGGCTCAGCACCGGCAGCTGTGGGTAGTCTCGTTCAAGCACAGCACGCAGCTGCGCGTAGGCATCCGCGATGCCGGAATGCTGCGGCTCGGTGTGCAGCAGCCCTACCGCGTCATACGCATAATGCACCAGCAGGGCATCCAGCGCCATCGTGATCGCCTGCGGACGCTGCCCCAGGGTGGCAAGAAAGACGGGCATAGTGTGCTATCCTGACTTATGCGGTGCGAACACGCCATAGCCCTGTGCGGTCTTCGCGCCGGCACCCATTTCTTGTAATGCTGCCCGCAACCATCGCCGCGCCTGCTTGATCGCGCCATCATCGGTGAAGTTGGCGCGCTTGCCGATGGCGAAAACAAACGGCATCCCTTCCGTCACCGTGATATAGGTCACCGGGTTGGGGTTACCGCCATCGTCGGGCGCTTTGCTGCCGCTGCTGGTGTAATAGTCCACAAAATGTGGCGTCATCACATCCAGTGTAAATAGGCGATCCTCTTTTACAAGCCGCATCGCATTCAGCGTAGCAGGATAAAACACACAGCCGCCTGCATTTTCCTGACTGCCGAAGGCACGGGAATAATGCAGCGCATCCCCGCTTTGATAGTCTTTCCCTTCGACCAATGCGGTATCGAATTTCTCCAACTGCTCTGTTTCAATGGCAATGCCGTGTTCCGCTGCCAGCGAAAGCAGGGCATAACTGCGGCACAACCCTTTCAAAGCGCTGCCGGGGATATACGGCAACCCGGTCAGCTTATCGAGCGTGATGCCAAATTCCAGCGGACCCTTGCCCCCTAAGCCGACGATCATGCGCCCCAGCGCGCGCATTTCAAAGCGCGACGCCTCACCCGTCATCGCCAACCAGCGTTCATAGTTTGCCACGAGCACTCGTTCCAGCGCACCGGCTGTGAAGCGGCTCACAGTGTCACGCAGCCATTCGGAGCGCATCTTACCGATGCTGCGCCCACGATCATTGTAGATGTCATCGTTGCGGATTGCTTCATGCGGGATGTAGCGCGCCAGTACCAAACCCAGATTGAGGCATTCATCGGCACGAGTTTGCAGGATGCGCACGGTGTCCGCAGGCACGAGATACTGATATGCCATCGCCTAGTCCTCCGCCTGCCAGTCTTTCGCCTCGGCAAAGCGCTTGAGCCAATGCAAATAGGCGAGTGCTTCTGTAGTGGCACGGCGGTAATCGGCGCTGGATTTTTGCAGCACCCATTGCAGCAAGTCCATGTTTTTGCCTGCGTTCAAGCGCTGGCAAACCCATGCAGAGAGGTGTTCATAAGCGGCTTGGTGCGGTTTTTTGGCATCGCCCTTGCCCTTCGCCAGCAAAAAGGCGAGCGTCTGCGCTAGACCATCGCTAAGGATCATCGCAGGCAGTCCGCGTACCAGCGAGCCGTATTCTTTCTTTACATCGCGCAGGTGTGCTTCTACCTGTTCAATCTGCGCCCACGCGCTGGCAGCACGTTCCTGTTGCAGGGTTTGTTGGTTAGTTGTCATGTTCGCCTACTCCTTATAACCAGCGCAGGGCGACAAAGCCCTGTCCGGTGGTTTCGTCCCCGCCAATCTGCACCCGTGAACCCAGACTTGTCGCCAGCCAATTGCCTAGGTCGCTTTCGCTAACCTTTGATCCGTCACGCGGGGTCGAAATCGTGATATTGCTGAGCAGCAGCGTATCAGACGGCAGTGATTCCTGCGTCCACAATGCGCCTTTCGCTACCGTCTTTTTGGCGCTGTCAATGCGCACACGGGTGACAATCTCGGTACTGTTGACGGTGAATTCCGTGAAATCATCATCGTTCAGGATCACGAGGCTGGTGAGCAGCTTCTCCCGCCAATAGGCATATTCATCACTTTGGGGGAGGGCATTTTTCGCCAACCAAGTGGCAATTACTCCTACACTGTCCTCGCTTTTGGCATTGAAAGCGAACTCTTCTAGGACAACCTGCCCACCCACCGCAACAGAGGAACGCGGTGTAACCAGCGCGCCACTCTGAGGCGGATTTTGTGGAAAGCGAGGAAAGCTGCTCAGTGTACGGCTCAACCGTGCCAAGAGCATTGGGCAGGTCGTATAGGCGTAAACACCCGCCAGCGAACGCACCGGGAACAGCACAATCCGAGCATCCCCAACGGATAACGCACCCGCGTGGGTATCATTCTCTCGATCATTATTCCGCAAATTTCGCATATCTTCAGGGCTGGGACCAAAAACGATCTTTTCGTATTGGTTGTCTGTCACCCGCAGTTGGCTGCGCAGCGCCCCTTTAATGCCGCTGCCCTGCACCAGTGGATGACGGGTTGTGCGTTCACGCTGGATCGGCAGGTCAACCGCAGAAACAGTGCTGCCCGTGCCTGCATGCAGTGAAGTTTCGGTATAGATAAACAGTGCTGCATCAATCATGATGATTTTCCTCTCTGGTTACCAACTACCAACGGCGACGCAGCCAAAGCCCATCGCGCCAAAATCCGGTTCAGGATAGCCCCGATTAGCGGGGGTTTGTGTGAACGGTTCATCCGTGTATCGGGCGTTCTCGAAATAGTAGACGCTGCCAACGGGCACATAGTGACGCAGCGGCTTGGAGCGTTTGTTGGCGACATCCCACCCGCTGATTGCCATCGGTTTGCCGACAATTGCCGATACAAGCGACCCACCGCCCATCCACTGCGACCACCCAGCGGTGGGTTGCCAACCGCCATCGAAGTACGCAGGCGTCAGCAGCACAACTTTGAGGTTGCCTCTGGTGTGGTTTTCTGGCAGTGGATAGTTGTTCAGAAGCTCAAAGTGTGCAGCTCGCGATTCGCCGCCGATGCGCAGATAGCCGCCCGCTTGAAACAGTGTTTGATTAACCTGTACCAGTAGCCCTACGCCAGGATGCGGACGCACAAAGCGTGCCCGGTAGAGCAGACTCGTTTCTGCCGCACGGCGCGCATGGGACATGCCTAACCCGATGCGGTCTTCGTACTCGAAGACTCGCTCGTACAATTCGCCGGTAGCGAGACCGTTCTTAAGGTAGTCGCTGAACTGTTTTTCGGTCAGCCAACCCGGCGCGGGCGCAAAGCCCTCTTTATCTGGATGAAAGACAGGCTGCCAATTTGAAGGAACTCCGCTGGTGGCAAATTGCGCTGCGCCTCGGAGTGTCATTGTCGCAAACTGCTTTGTTTCGCTGTTGTAAAGTAAGTCGACAGGCGCAGGTAGCAGTCGTTGAATAGGACTTTCCTTATTCTCAGAATCCTTCTGCGCTACAAAGGGACCCTGAATTCGCAGCTCGCCCAACGACGGTGGCTGATTATCACCCTGAGGGCGACCCACTGCTGTATACAGCGCCTCGCGCTCGCGTCCTGCCGCATATGCCTTCCAGTCAACTCCCTGCGATTCGAGGTAATGGGTGCGGATGATACCCTGCATCGTCTGCGGGTTGGGCGGGAATTGACTGTGCGCGACAAAATTCTGCTGGGCATTGAACGGTTTGGAGTCACGGAACATCCAGACATCCTGCGCTTGAATAAAGAGCCACTGTCCCGTCATGTTGTGTTCCTCTCTCGCGTGGGCTGCGCCAGAAAGCGCGCTAAAATCGCCCAGTGCGCTACACTCTCCCAGTTCAGTCGTCCGTTCTTATCGCGCTGCTCCCCGAAAAGCGCTAAACGGCTTGCCAGTCCTTCGATTTCCGCCTTGAGCGTGTCCGGCACACCTTCTGCGGTACGGCGGCGCAGCAGCCGAGTGACCTCTGCGAAACGCGCTTCCGGCGGTACTTTGCCGTCCATATCATGGGCAATACTCAACAGGTCATAACCGAGTTTGGTGGATAACACGCCAGACTCAAAGTGCCCACGAAGTTTGTTCACCACGTTTACAATGCCCCACTTCGCCCCAGCATGACGGATTTGCCCCGTGCCGTGTGCTTCTGTCACGACGATGGCATCTCGGTCATACTGTTTTTTCGCCATTTCCTCTGCTTCACGCGCCATTTGCAGCGCCAGATCGAGCGGGAAGTCATAGGGCGCAATAGCGATGCCTGCGCTGGCAGTAGGGTGTTGATACTGCTCGTCAATGCGCAATTTGCCCAGTACACTGCCTGCCATATCCGCGAACTTATCGCGCAGGGTTATAGCGCAGGTTAATGCTTCCCTCAAGGGCAGCAGCGCCAGCACATCATCACCACCGGCATACACATGCTGTGCTGTTGCGCCGCCATGTGCCGCAACAATATCCGGCACCTGTGCTGCAAATTTTGCCAGGAAAGTCGAGAATGTCTGATGGTCTTCGAGATATGCGAAGGCACTCAGCGTTTTGCCCATGCGATCCCCGTCCATGTGCAGCACGGCGATATAACCCTCCAACCGCCGCCCCGGTTCGTCTAGCTCATCTTCTTCATCGTCGGTCAGTCCAGCGATATAGCGCGTGGAGCGGATGACAGGAAAGCCCACATCCTGATCGCTCAGCTTGCATTCAGCCCATTTCGCGAGGCGTTTGATCAATGCGAGCGTACCGAGCCGCTCATTCTCACGAAATACAATGTGTCGCCCACGATCTAACCTTTTCGTCAGGGTATCCCACTGTTGATCGGTGAACTCCACAGCGGACTGTGCACCAGTCAGTGTGCATTTGCGCCCCGGTTCTTCAACTTGTGGAAAATGCCGCAGCAGCTTGCGCTGGTTGAGCGCGATGTTGGCGCTGTGAAAGCATTCGCCATGCGTTGCGTCTGTGTATTCCACCGCTACCCAGTAGAATTCCAACCAGTTGTCCATCTGGCTTTCAAAAGTTTGCTGCCAACTGCCCTCGCCAATAAACGCAGTTAAACGTTCATAGACACGATAGGCGAACTCATCGCGCCAGTGGTCACGCACCGCTGACTCGACGAGCGCTCCCAATTCATACGGGTCTGCTGGGCTGATAAACGCGAAGCGATGCGGCACGGTATCCGGGAAGCTGCCACTGGCATCCTGTACAGGAAAGATCGGTGTGAAGTCTCCTGTTTGGTTTGCTGCCGTAAGTCCTGCCTTTGCCAGCTGACTCAGCATACGGCTGCCGACGTATAAGTCCTGTGTACGGCGTCCGGCGGCGATGAATGTCTGCACAGGTCCAATTTGGAACAGGAAGAGATATGCCATCGTCTTCACCAGCCTCCCCATACCCGCTGAGCGCTAAAGTGTATTTCTGCCGCTTCCATGAGCTGCTTGACATGATCCCAGCGAATCTTACCGTCTGGCTTGGAGCGCAGCGCCGTCAGCACGGGATAGTATTGGTCAGCACCAACACGCCGCACCTGCGCATGGATCGGCGAACTGCGACGCGGGCTGATTCCCCCAAACGAGTCGGCATTGTTCAGGTGCGGTGGCTTGCGCAGCAGATCAACGAACAGGCTCTTCACGAGGTCTTCGTGTGTGGGATACGGGATTGTGCCGACAATCACCCAGCTATGTTCGGCGTTCAGGGTTGGATATTTGGGAATGTCTGGCATCCCAGCGCTAGAAATCTGCCGCAGCGCATCACCAACCAGCGCCGCGAGTTCATCAATGGATTGCGGTGGGCTGTACCAGTCAGCGACATCCTCACCGGCAGTAATCTGCACGGCACCAAACATGCGCCGCGAACGCCGTCCGACTCCGCCCAGCAGCGACCACAGGCGCAGTGCGTCCAGCGCGTGAGTGGGCAGCAGGGTGCCGGGACGGGTGGCAAGCTGAAGATCATAAACCTGCCCAGGGCTGAGCGCCTTCTGGATGGATGCTTGCCGCCGCCCCTCGTTCTGACGATGAGGCAGCATGGGGTAATCCCCGATCTTCGCCGCAGCCTCACGGTAGACACGCACGGAGACGCCAGCGCCGCCAGTTGTTGAGCCGAAAATCGCACTTTCTGCATCCCACAACGCCGACAGTGCCGGGTTGCGGGCACCTAACAGCGCCCGCAGCCAATAGCGGAGCTGTCCGCGCACTGATGCTGCACGCATCTCTGGATGATTTTTGTCCACACCTGCGATAAACGCGGGACTGAGCAACCGGAGGTTAAAGGCATAAATACTCATAACATCATCCTATCTTCTCCCTTGAAGTTACAGTAGAACAAAAATAGCTGCGTATTTGTGAACACCTGTGTTTTACATGTGATTATCGTGTACGTTGAAATCAATGCCTTAGGGGGCTGCCCCTAATAGTTCAAGTTTATCTTACTATGCGTTGCGAAGAGTTGACAAATGTCATGTGATTTGCAACCCAATTCTCACTACCCTCGTGCGCAGGGGGCGGGTGCGGTTTGGTAAACAGCGGACAGAACGGCACTTTGACTGCGGCGAAAAACGAAAAACTCCCTTCTCAGCAATGGTGGACCTGCGACGTATCTGAATTATCTTCCGCGCCCTCCAAAATGTGAGCAACAGTCCCCGGCAAGAGAATCAATCGCACTGCAAGTTACCTACTCTTCAAGACGAGTTTCTGTTTTCGATTCAAGTCCGGCCTCGTTCTGCATGCACTCCGTGCGTTCGTATCAGTGTACACAGGTTTCGGTACGGCAGTACGCCGCAACCCAACTCCGCACACTATTCAGCCCTGCTGTCAAAAAGAAGTCGTTCACATCCTTCCCCACGGGCACCTGCACACAGGTGACTGCGCGCGAAAGTTGGGCAAGTTGCGCTGCTGCCCCAGCCCCTGCCGCATCGGCGTCCATGCGCACGAGGATTCGCGGCACAGTGAGCAGTCTGGGATACCAGCGCGGGTTGATGTGCCAGTTGGACGCACTACCCAGCGCAACCGCCGACATGAGATCGCCCGCCACCTGTCGGGCAATCAGCGCATCAAATTCCCCTTCGGTGATCAGCAGCGGCAGTCCCGGCTGCACCAGATCGACACCGTACAGACAGCTCGCCAGATTGCCGCCGCTAACCTGCTGGTAGCGCGGTTCACCTGCGGCACGGCGCACCTTAATGCCCCAGGTTGCATCGTCGGCAAACCAGGGGAGGGTGATGCCACACGGAACATGTAATCCCGCGACGGTCTGCCATGCGTAATAGTCGCCAGGGATGTAGCCCAGGCAAGCATCCAGAATTGTCTGTTCACTCAGCCCGCGCTTGACCATCAGATAGTGCCACGCGCGCTTGCCGTCACTGCTCCATAATGTCTCCATCGCCTGTTCTGCCACCTCTCGGGCTGCTCGCTGCCACTCTTTGTGCGGTGGCACGGTGAGCGGTTCGGGCTTGGGTGGCGGAGTCACGGAGATGCGTGGCAGGTCGCCGGCTGCCAGTCGTTCACATGCCTCCCTGAATGAGAATTGGTGGTAGACTTGCATCCACGCAATCGCGTCGCCGCCACGTCCACACTTGCCAAAACACTGCCAGTGGTCGGCATAGACCACCAGCGAATACCCTTTCTGTTCGTGGTGCAGCGGGCACTTGTAACTGCTGTAGGTTCTGCCGCGTGTCTTCGGTTTGCCCAGATCACGTGCCACCAATACCCGGCAGTCAACACTGGTTTTGATACGTTCAACGTCAATCATTGCAGTGCTCCCATATCCGACTTTCGGCAGTGGCTCTGCCAGATGTCACATGTCACAAGCTGCAACTTCCGGCAGTACTCGCTGCCAGAAGTGCTGCTACCCCTCAGCCAGGAGATAAACGCGCCCTGTGCGTCCACCAGTCTTACGCTCACGCTCGGTGATGACCCCTGATTCGAGCAGCGCATCCACAGCGGCATACGCCTCCTTACGATTGCGGATGCCTGTGCCGCGATGGATTTCGCGTTTGGTCGGTGGCTGGTCGTTTTGTGTCCGGGCGATGTAGTCGAGGATCTTCTGTTCGTTCTTCAGGTCATGGCTGACGTTGAGTTCCGCCAGCAGCCGGTGCGCCGAAGCGCGGTACTGCTCCATCAGATGCTGTGCCTGCGCCCAGTGTGGCAGTGTGATGCGCGGCGCAGTCTTTGTTGCGCCTTCCGCCCAATCCATCCCCGCGAGGGTCAGCGCGATCTTCAGCGCCATGACCGGGAACCGTCCGTAATTGCCGCACAGCCGCTCGTCCAATCCCCGGCGGGGATCCGTCAACGTGTGCATCGCCTCGGCATAGCGGTTGAAGCGTGTCATCACTTCACCGTCCAGCAGCGTCTCTACCGTTGGCAGTGGCACGGGCGCTTCGGCACTGTAGAGCGCATCCCACTCCGGCGGTTCGGGAAATGCGTGGTGGATGCGCAGCAGTCGCGCTTTCAACCGCTCTAACGTCTGTCCAAGTTCCGGTGCGGGATCGCTAACGATGTAGGGTACATCCTTCTCAGTCGGTGTCAGCGGCAGGATACGTGCCATTAAGCCGCTCTCCCATTCGGCGTCGGTCAGATAACGCCCCAGCATTGCGGGGGTCGTCGCACCAATCAGCGACAGGGCGGGGTTGTAGACAATCAGTTTGCCATCGCCGCGCAGTTCACGCTCCATGCGGTCAGGCGCATCGAACAACTGCATCAGCGCCTCGGCGTGTCCTTCCATATACTTCTTGGGGATCAGCATCTTGCTGGCTTCATCAATGCTTAACCCGCGCTGTCCGGCGAAGCGGCTGCCCGCCGTCTCCAGTTTCTGCTCGCTGGGCAGTAACTGGTCGTAGTTAGCGGGTTTCTGCCCGGCAAGTTTCGCCATCAGCATTTCCGGGGTGGTTGTTTCGGGCAGTAGCAGCTGCGACAGTGTGCTGCGGACTAGGGTCGTGATCGCTTTCAGTCCAGTGCTCTTATGATAGTAGGTCGTCGGTGCAACCCATAGGAAGTATAGGTGCGGATAGATGTCGTCAAAGCTCAGTCGCAGCACACAGCGGCGGGCAATCGCCAGCCCCACTGCCCACAGAGGTGCGGACTCGAGGAAGATGCGCGGGGTCATCGGCGACTTCTGCGCCAGCCATGCTGTGCAGTCGCGGTGGAAGTGCCCGACTTCTTCTGCTGCGTTGATTAGTGAAGAATCCAGTTGCGCTTTGGCGGGCAGCGGCGGGACGTAAACCCCCTCTTCTACGCGGGATGGCTCAGGGTTGGGCGGTGGGGCAGTCGGGTCAACGAGCATGATTTGCTGCATGACCTGGTGGTCGCTGATGGCGAGTGCTTGCAGCGTCTGCCAGCCAGCGGGATTGTGCTGCGGATCAAGTGACTTGAGCAGCAGAGTGGCGAGCGGGCTGAGTGGCAGGTCATCAGGAACTGGCATTTTCGAAAGTGCGCGGCGGAAGGCATAGGCGTCCTGCGCCGTGAGTTGTGCGGGCAAACTGGACATGATTCTGGCTCCAGGCAAAGTCGAACAAAGGTCGCATCGGCAGATGGACAAAAAGGGCGAAATTCACTTGCAGATGCAGCGGGAGTGTGATACAGTGTGGTTGTCAAGAACACACAGTATCATCTTCCCGCCCACCTGCACAAACCTTCGGTGGGTTTTTTGTTGCTTTAGGGTGGTGCGCGAGTCAATTGCATCCGGTCGTCTCCAAAAGGTTCGCACGTGCGAACCTTTTCACTCGCCGCTCAGTAAACGTTCAGCTTCCAAAATGAGCCTTCGCATGGCTTGTAACCGGGCAAGGGCGATGGCAGCATCGCCCTCTTGCTGTATCAGAGCAAGCACAAAGTCTTGTGGGGATGTTGTTGGTACGGAATGTGTGACTTTAGCCATTTTCACAGCGGCAGCCGGGAGCTTTTCGAGAGACTCATTGTTCCCGCTGTCCCATCCGTCACCCTCACATAATTCCTTTACCTGCTTACTCGTCAGATTGAAATCAACAATCTGACGCACTATCTCAGTATGATATTCAGCTGGTAACGCGATAACGTGACGTAACTTGCCTTCTTCTATGCTGTGGCGATCTGCAAGCTCAACTGCTTCATCCGACAGTCTCAAAAGCGCTTTAATTGCGCTGAAATGTCCTTTCTTAATGCCACCCATCGCGCTCAGGATTGCATCCGTGTATTCGCGTTTGCCGCGCAGGTCAAGCTCCAGCGCCTGACGGTAGAAGTCGTTCGACACGGCGTGTGTGGGAATCTCGTAGCCATGTACCGTCAGCAGCAGCAGCGCCGCCTGCCGCGCCAGCGCAATCGCCGACAGCCCACTGCGGGCGGTGTTCTCTTTTGCCTGTCGAAAGACCGAAGAGCGTTCTGCCGAGATAATGATGCAGGGGATCATGCCATCCCCGGCGTAGTTCCCCAGGAAATCCCGCAGCAGCCAAGTCGCCCAGTAGCGGCGTTCGCCTGTCTCAATGCGGTAAAGCCGAGTCACACCCTGCGACACATCCACCACCGTCAGCGGGTTGACCTGCCCATCATCCCGGATCGTGATAGCGAGATTGACCAGATCGCGCAGCAGTGTTTCTTCTGGAGACAGCTTCAACTCTGCGTCGTCCGTGCGCTCGTCATCAGGATCGGGGAGCAGTTCCAGCACATGATTGAAGGGTCGTCCCCGCTGGCGGGCAGCGACCTGCACGAACTGCACCAGTTCCTTGAGCGCCTGCGTCGGGGTCAGGCGCTGATTGTGGAAGGCAAAATGCAACTGTTCCGGCAGTACGCGGCGCGGCTGCACCGGATCAGGGCGCACCATCTCCAGCAGTAACCGTTCCACGCGAATGCTCGTATCTTCAAAATGCTGCGGATCACCAGCGAAGAGATCTTCCGTCACCGATGCCAGCAGTTCGTCCACGCGCCGCGAGTTGTTCTTCGGAGGCATTACGCACCTCCCTTCGGCATGCGCCGCACCAGCGTGCCCACAAGCTGCGCGTATGCCTGACTCGCAGGTGCTTTCGGGTCATAGCTGAAGATGCTCTGGTGATTGTGGTGGGCATACGACACGGCTTCATTGGCAGGGATTACGCCAATCAGCAGCTTGCCCAGCACGCTGTGTCCTTTGAGTTCATCGAGCAGGTGGTTGTGTCCCCGAATGCGGCTGTCCATCTTGGTGACGAGGATGCCGCTGATGTGCAGGTTGGGATGCCGCCAGCCTTCGCGAATTTCGTTGATCTTCCCGATGACGCTCATTAAGCCGACAGTTTCCAGATAGCGCGGCTCCACCGGAACGATGGCATCTGTCGCGGCAATCAACCCCATTTCGGTCATGAGTGAGAACGACGGGCGCGTGTCAATGACGACAGCGGCGTACTGGCGGGCAATGCGGCTGAGCGGATCTGCAAGGCGATAGGGTGCGCCTGCAACACGCATCAGCTCGCGTTCCGCGCCTTCCAGCATGGGGGAGGCAGGCAGCACGTGCAGGTCTACATCCCAGGCGGAGGGCACCACGCATTGCAGCAGCACCTGGGCAGCATTAGCCCGATCTGCCGCCAGCACTGTGTAGAGACTGTCATCTGCGCCGAAGTTGTTGCGTCCGGTGGTGACGAGCGTGGCGTGTCCCTGACTGTCCGTGTCGACCAGCAGGACACGCGAGTTGGCGGCTCCGGCGCGCCGCAGTACACCGGCGATGCCCAGCGCAATGGTGGTGGCGGACGTAGACTTGCCCACACCGCCCTTGTGATTGGTGAGTACGAAAACACGTGACATCCTGAGATTTCCTCCGCAAACTGAAACCGAGATCACGAAACCGCCACGAAAGCCAACGCACTGCCAAGTCGTGTTATGCTCGTGGCTGGAGGTGCCGTTGGCTCCTCCGCGACGGTACTTCAAGGTGCGATGGGGGAGGGCTTCATCTCCCTCATTGGCACCGCAAAGTCAAGCTTTGCTGGTCGAGAGGCGGGCGATCACTTGTTTTTGCGGATAGGAAATCGAATGAAGAAACTCGATGGTAGAAACGGGGAGGGTTTGATGTTCGATCAGACTCTCATCAGGTACGCACCAAGAAAAACCAGCCCTCGCGCTGGTTTTTGTTTTTCTGCTGGCAGCCCTGTCAGTGCGTGGGTTTGTTGTGCCCTGCTTAACCCACACCCGCTGCACCGCTCAGCGATGCCTAAGTACAACCAAATTGAAAATGTCGGATGTCGGGGTGGGTCTGAGATCCGCCCCTACGGAAAACAATCCCGCGAGCTTTCTGTGGTTGCCCTTAGTGGATTCCAGCCAGATTCTTCGCGGTGTACGTCATACCAGCGTTGAACGAATGCGTTTGGCTCGTCCCTCACGTCCCGCTTTGTCATTAGATTGCCGCCAGGAACACCCCAAACAGGTAGCCGGCGATGGTGCTGAACAGCGCTACAAGACTGACGTAAGCGACGGTTTTTTGCCGTCCCATGATTTTGCTGGTGACGAGAATGCTTTGCAGACTGAGTTCAGGGTCAGCCAGCAGGTATGCCAGCAGCGGTCCTTTGTGCATGCCCAGATCGAGGAACATGCGCGCAATCGGCACTTCGACCAGCGTCGGGAAGTACATGAAGACGCCGAACAACACACCCAGCGCATTTGCCCAGATTGTATTTTCGCCTGCCAGCGCACGGATCCAGTCTTCCGGCACAATCGAGCGCACCATCCCCGCGACAAAGACTCCGACAATCAGCAGCGGGAAAATCTGTTTGACAAAACGCCAGGTTTCAGACAGCCAATCAGCAAGTTCCTCGCGCGTCAGGTAACGGGCGGTGATGTAGCTGATGCTGGCTAAAAGCGCGACCTCGGCAAGCAACCGTCCGGTGATGTTGATCACCAGGCTGCCGGTCTCTGTAGTCGGCGCGGCGATCAGCAGCGTCGCGGCAACCAGCCCCAGCGACGCCCACGTCCAGCGGTTGAAGCCGTTCACCACATCGTTCATGCCCTTCCACGCAACCGGGGCAATGATGAGCAGCAGCACGATGAGCACCGCGCCTTGCAGGGTGAGATGCAGCGCATCCAGCCCATTCTGCACGCCGGCAGGCAGCTCAACGGGCAGCGTGACGGAAAATACGGTGCCCGTGAGCAGGTCAATCTGAAGCGTACCAGCGATCAGGACTGTCAGCAGCAGCGCAAACAACACCCACAGGACCGGACGCATAGCGGCTTGCTGCCCAAACATCGCCGCCTGCGCCGGCTGGTTTTCGGGCTGTTTGAAAAGAGCCGCCATAATCAAGCCGATGATAATTCCGAAGGTGACTGCCAGCGCCAGCCGCGCCAGGGCGATGTCGCCGCCTATCGCAGCACCCGTATAGCTGATCGCCAGGATATTCACGGCAGGACCCACAAACAGAAAAGTGATGGCGGGTCCAAGCCCCGCGCCGCGTTTCCAGATGCCTGCGAACAGCGGCAGGATAGTGCAGGAGCAGACTGCCAGCACAAAACCGCCAAGGGCGGAAGCCGGATAGCTGATCCATTTGGGCGTTTGGGGTCCCAGATAACGAGTCACGGTCTCTTTGGGAATCAACGCGAGGTAGCCCGCGATGAAGAAGGCGGGAACCAGACAGAGCAGCACATGCGCTGCCAGATAATCCAGCAGTCCCAGCCAGCCTGCGCCAAGCAGTTGCAGCAGCAGATCACCGATGTGCATTGGGTACTCCTGATATTCAACATATTGAATATATGTGACGCCAGCAAAAGCCCTGGTCATCAGCAGGGCTTCTGAATACTGACTCAGGACTGGTCGGCGACAACCTCGCGCGCCAGTTCGACAATCTTAACACGCGCCGGAATGCGACCACTGGAGACAACCTTCTCATTGATGACCAGCGCCGGGGTGCTTAGCACACCATAGGCTGCTATCTCACCATACTCGGTCACCTTTGCCAGATCGTAAGCGATGCCGGCTTCGTCCAGCGCGGCACGGGTTTCCGCTTCCAGGCGTTTGCAGTTTGGGCAGCCAGCACCGAGAACCTTGATGTTCAACATGAAAAACTCCTTCTCATTGAATTTGTGCGAGTGTAATGACAGCGCAGTGAGGACAGGGACAGCCTTCAACGCATTGAATACCTGCCGGACGGCTGGTGCCGAGCATGAGTGTCAGCAAAGCGGTCAAGCGCGCATCCGCCAGCCAGTAGTAGACTTGCAATCCTTCACGGCGGCTCTGCACCAGCCCGGCTTCGCGCAGCGCCATCAACTGCTGGGACACATATGCCTGCCGTCTGTTGAGCGCTGCTTCAATGTGGCATACGCACATCTCGCCCTCGCGCAGTAAATCGAGGATTTGCAGGCGGACAGGATGCGACAGCCCTTTGAAAAGCTCGGCAAGCTGCTCGTAGGAGGATTCCATGACCATGCCTTATATTCAAAATTCACGATCCTGAATATAGGATAACGCCGATGAACAGCTCGACGCAGTGAGGAATGTCACAATTATCAATACCATTAATCCTTTGGGGACGACAAAAGCGGGTGACCTGAGGCATGCTGCCCGGCAGCCTGAACTTGTCATGGGCAGTACGGGCGGGCATTGTTGGGTGCAAAAACCGCGTCCGGGCTGTTTAACGATTGGAGGATTTCAGCCGCTGCCCTGCCCAACGCCAAACCAGCAGCAGCGCTTCAACCAGCGCGAAAACCAGCACGGTCAGCAAAATCGCGCGCTGCGGATTGATGACCACCACATAGCGCGGTTGGATATTGTCAATCAGCGCCGACAACAGCGCATGGTTGAGCAGATAACTCAGCCCCAGCAGCACCAGTGTCAGGTAGCGGCGGCGCAGCGGCGCGACGAGCGTGGTCAGCACCAGCAGCGCGGCATACCACATGAGCGCGTTGGGACGCCCCAGCGAACGGTAGCGGAACGCCAGAAAATCCACCACAGCGCGGGCAGTATCGGAATGCGGGAACGGCGGGCACAGCGACCAGACCATCGGGCGCAGCACCGTGTGCAACTCTGCAATGGCGGCATCTGAAAAATCCTCCAGCACCCAGCCCCAGGATGTATGGGTGCTCAGGACACGCCCGTTAATCGCTGCCAGCACTGCATCGGGGTCGGCACATTGCAGCGTGCTGGGCAGTTCGGGGTCAATGCCTAACTGCTGCCCGGTGAGCGAAAGAAAGTCGTCTAACCCACGAATCACTTCCAGCGCGAAACCCGGCAAATCCGCCTGTATCGTCTCGATGACCGCGTTCGTAATCAGCGTCAGCGCGCCGTCAATGCCGCCTTCCGCCGCTTCAAGGCAGTTCATCGTGCGCGGGGTATTACAGGAGTCGCGGATTGCCAGAAATCGCGCCGAGGCGCTGCCATGCTGCGGCTGCACCCGTTCAGGATAGCTGTTCAGCAGTCCCAGCAGCATATAGTCGCTGCTGCGTGCCGCCACCGCCTGCCCTGCCGGACGAAACAGCAGGCTGGACAGCACAAAGACCAGCCCAAACCCGGCGAGCAGTGCCCCGGTGCGCAGCCAACTGCGCGGTTTAGTGCGTGTGCCGGTGCGCAGCCAGAACACCAGCGCCAGCGGCACGATCAGGTAACGGGCGACGGCACGCACCAGCAGCGGCAGTACCAGCGCCGCCCCCAGCGCCGCGTCTCGCCTCAGGTCAGCGGTGGCGTTCTTCGGCAGGGTTTGGCGCAGGAACAGCCAGAAGCACAGCGCCAGCACGAACATATACAGCGGTTCGGTGGCGGTGAAGTTGAACACCACGCCGGTCTGCACATCGCCGAGGATGATCACAGCGGCGGTCAGTGCCAGCAGCGGCTGAATTGGCTTGAGCGCCAGGTAATAGATCGGTGCCAGCAGCGCCCCCATGACAAACTGCACCCCCAGCGTGACCCAGGCGGAGCCAAACAGCCCGTAGGTGAGCAGCAGGAACAACGGGTAACCCGGCGGCGCGACCAGCGTAATCGCCGGCAAATCCAACTGCCCGCGCAAGAATGCCTGATAAAGGAAATAGGCAGCGGAATCGCCGACGTGTGCCGGGGGATATGCCAGCCACAGCAGCAGACCACGCAGCAGCCCAGCGCCAACCAGCAACCAGAGCATGACCGGGGCAGCCGCGATCCGCTGCGCGCGCTGGTAGAGCAGCTGCAAGCGTGAGACAAATGGCGCGCTATCTGTCATCAGGGTTTATTCCGCATTGTGGCGTGCAGCAAAAACGCGCAGGATTGTAACGGACAAGGCAGCAGGGCACAAGGCGGCACAAGGCGAAGGGCGTGCCAGCGCGTATGGTGGCACTCACACCATGCAGCGCTCCGCCACCCCAACGCGGCACACGCTGCCCCTGTAGTCTCCCCTGCGGATCGTGTATGATGGTTGCCTGACTGGAACCGCAGGATTGCTGGACGATATCATGAAGATTTGTATGCTGGCAACCTCATTCCCGCGCCACCAAGACGACTTTGTCGGGCAGTGGGTGTTGGGGTTGGCGAAAGGGCTGGTAGAAGCCGGCGCACAGGTACAGGTAGTCGTGCCCCATGACCGCGACACCGCCGCGCATGAAAACTACGCCGGTGTCGATGTGCATCGTTTTTCTTACTGGCTGCCCAAATCTGCGCACGGGTTGTGTTACGGCGCAGGCATCCCGACCAATATCCGCCAGCGGCGCTGGCTGGCGCTGCAATTCCCGCCGCTGGAAGCCGCGTTTCTGCGCGCGGCACTGCGCTACGGCAGGGACGCCGATATCTACAACGCGCACTGGACATTTGCCGCGCTGCCCACCGTGCTCGCCAGCAAGGTGCTGCGCAAACCGCTGGTAACACATGCCTACAGTGCCGAATTCATCCCGAAGGCGCTGCACCCGCTTAATCGTCTGGTGGTGCGCAGCAGTGCCGCAGTGATTTCAATCAGCCGCTATACGGGCACCACCGTCGAAAAAGTCATCACTCCGCGCCAGCACCATGTGATCTGGTTGGGCGTGAACCAGGAAAAAATCGCTCCCGCCGGCTTTGATGCCGCCGCATTCCGCCAGGCGAAAGGCATTGGCAGCGGCGAAAAACTGCTCTTTGCCGTTGGGCGGCTGGTCGAACGCAAAGGCTATCACGTGCTGATTGAGGCGCTGGCGCAGCTTGCCCGGCAGCAAAAACCCTACAAACTGCTGCTGGCAGGCAAAGGTCCGCAAAAAGAGGAACTGGAAGCGCAGATCCGCCAGTTCGGCATCGAGACGCAGGTACAATTGATCGGCTTTGTGCCGGACGAAGAACTGAGCCTGTATCTTAAGGCAAGTGATGTGCTGGTCATGCCTTCGATCGTGGATCATACCGGGGATACGGAAGGACTGGGGCTGCCGCTGATTGAGGCGATGGCAAACAGCACGCCCGTGGTTGCATCGGCTATCGGCGGCATTCTGGACATCGTTCAGCACGAACAGACCGGGCTGCTCGTCACCCCCGGTGACCCGGCAGATCTGGCACAGGGGCTGGATCGCCTGCTGACGGATGAGACCTTGCGGGCAAAAGTGATTGCCGGTGGTAATCAGTTGGCGAACGGACCTTTTTCGTGGGCAGCCATTGCGCGCGAAACCCTGACCGTTTTTGAGCGCGCGCTGGCGGGCAACACGTGGCGCGCAGCAGTGGAGTAAAGGCACCAATGCCGGATCAGACGAATGCAGCCGACTGGTACAACGCGCGTTATCGCAGCGGGCAGGAACAAAGTTTTGGACGCCCCCCCGAAGAATCAGTGCAGCGCCTGACCAAGCTCAACCACGAGCCGCAGGGGCGCTTGCTGGATGTCGCCTGTGGGCAGGGGTTCTTTCTGAAAGCCGCGCAGGATGCCGGTTATCAAACGCATGGCATCGACATTGCGCACGAAGCGGTGGCTATCGCCAGGCGGGTTAGCCCACAATCGGACCTACAGGTTGCCAGCGGCGAGAATCTGCCCTATCCAGATGATTATTTCGATGTGCTGACCTGCTGGGGATCGCTGGAGCATCACCCGGATATGCGCCGCGCCCTGGCGGAGTTTACCCGTGTGACGCGCTCCGGTGGCAAACTCTTTCTGCGCGTGCCAAACCGGGCATTCTGGGTTTACCGTGCAGGGGCGCTGCTGGGGCGGCGCAGCGGCACCGAACAGCAGGATGTAATCGAACATCTGCTGACGCTTGAAGAATGGCGCAATCTGTTCACCAGCGCCGGGCTGACCATTCATACGGTGACTGCCGATAACTGGTTCCTGCAGCAGCCCTTCCGCCGGTCCGATGGCGCAGCCGGGACAGTCAAACTGGCGCTGCGCAAACTGGCGCTGCTGGCGCCCCTGCCCGCGACCTATGTGTTCGATTTTCTTTGTCAGGTGAATAAGGCATGACGCGACAACCCACGCGCAGCGAAATCGAGGATTATCTCGATCCAAAGTACTTTGAGGCACAGGCGCACGGCAGCACCTCCATGCATTACCGCGACCAGATGCGCAATTATCGCCGCCTGATTGAACCCTATGCAGGCAAACGTGTGCTGGATATTGGCTCCGGGTCTGGCAAGACGGTAGCGCTCATGTCCGCCACTGCCCGCCCCATCGCGCTCGATTTTTCGCCGCTGTCGGTGCGCATGGCGCAGGCGACGATTGCCCAGCAGGGCGACCCCCAGAATGCAGCAGTTGTGCAGGCGCGCGGCGAAGTACTGCCTTTTTCTGACAATACTTTCGACATGGTTACGGCGCTTGATTTTGTCGAGCATATCAACGCAGAGGAATACGATACGCTGCTGCGCGAGGTCTACCGGGTGCTGAAACCGGGCGGAGTCTTCTGCATCTATACGCCCAATAAAACCTACTTTATCGAGTACATCTACAAACTGCTTTACGGGCGTTCCTATCATCCGCAGCACTTCGGGCTAAAAACTGTGCCGCAGTTGGTCAAGCCGCTGCAAGCCGCCGGATACCGGATTGATCATGTCTCGACTCAGCCCAATTACCTGCCGGGGCTGCGTCAGTTCGAGCAGGTCTTTATGCGCCTGCCGCTGGTCGGACAACTTGCGCAGCGGCGCGTGTCCATCCGGGCGATCAAGGCGTAAGCGGTTTTTGGCACAGCAGCACTTCTGTTCCGGGGCTTTCATGGCAGCGGGCGATCAGCGCATCTTCCAGCGGGTAGAGCGCCGCGCCAACCAGAAACCCGGCTGCCTCATGCAGTGAGGCGCAGCCTGCCAACCCGTACCACAGCCAGCGCCACAGCCTGCGACGTGTGTCCAGCGGGTCGACCATCAGATATGAGAGCGGAAAGCGCTGCTGAACGACAAAACCTGTGTCGCGCAGCACTGCTTCCGTTTGGCTCAGGCTGCGGAATGCGGTGTGCGGGCGCGGGGCGATAGCTGTGTGGTGCAGGAAGTAATCGGAGAAAATAAATAAGCCTCCCGGAGCCAGCAGGCGATAGATGTTCTGCACTGCCTGCTCGTAGGCGCTGTCATCCACAATATGAAAGATAACATCAAACATTGAGATGATGTCAAAACCTGCTCCGTCAAGCGTGTCAGGCAGCGCAGCAGTGATGTCGAGCGCGATGATCTGTACCGACGATTCCTGCCTATACGTCTCGCGCAGGTTACGCACGGAGACATCCGTCCAATCAGAGCCGGTAACAGCGCGGACGCCCTGCTGCCGCCACTGCTCAACGTAAAAGCCGGTTCCCGAACCAATGTCGAGCACCCGCGCATCTGCGAAGTTAAGCGGCAGGTGTGCCAGTTTGCGCTGGAACTGCCGCGCGCGCAGCCGGTACAACCACTGGTTATACCGCAGCCCCAGGCGGGCATAGCCAACCCCCTTGAAGCTGAAATCCTTCGACAGGCGTGTTTCCCAATAGTCACGGGAATCAAACATTGCCATCAGCCACCAGCGCTTACTGAAGTGCCTGCTCTGCTGGGTGCTGCCCGCTGTGCCGCCACCACCAGCAAATGCCCCCAGCCGGGCAGCAGCACGCGCAGCCCACGCTCAACCGGCAGCAGCAGCCGGAAGAGTCCCGCCATCGGTTTGTCCGGCAGGCGTTTCATGCCCAGTCCGGTAGGTGGGAAATACCACGCGCCGTGCCGCAGCACAGGTGCTAATCCACCTGTACTGAGCAGTCGCGCCAGCGAGCGCGGGGTAGACCAGTGATCCACCGGCTGGTCATCGGAAGTCACCGGACGGCGCAGCAGCCGTTCGGCGGCAAAGCGTGCCAACCCAAAAAAGCTCTGCCAGTTGGGCGTCGTCACCAGCACCGCGCCGCCCGGCAGCAGCACGCGCCGAATTTCGGCGATCATCTTTTCCGGTTCCAGAATATGCTCAATGACTTCGCTGGTCAGCACCAGATCAAAACTGCCAGCGGCAAAGGGCAGGTGCATGCCATCTGCCTGCAAATAGTGGTTTTCAGGCAGCATGGCGCGGGCGTGCTGTACTGCGTTGGCAGACAAATCAAACGCTGTGACACGCTCAGCGCTCAGCAGGCGCAGCTCATCGCCGCTGCCACAGCCAATGACCAGGGCGCGGCGATAATTCAGCCGCTTGAGCGCGGCGGCAATTGTTTCCAGGCGCATCTGCTGCTTCAGGGCTTCAACTGGCAAATCGTGTTTGCCTTCGCTGTGCCATTCTTCATACCACTGGCGCTGTTCGTCCAGATTCATTGACATGTGTTATTCTGTCTCCAAAGGTGTCCTGCGCAATTGTTGACCCTGCTGCGTCTTTGCCACCATCACACAGCAGTTTCGGCGGCGGTCATCCGGGAACGCAGCGCTGCCAGCCCAATTCCCGCCAGCAGCCCCGCCAGCACCAGCAAATCGAGCAGCGTGGTAAACAGACGGTAGCCAAACGCCAGCGCGATAGCAACTGGCGCGGGCACAATAGGCGCCAGCAGCAGCACCAGCGTCGCCTCACGCACACCCATGCCCGACGGTACGATGAGGATGACCAGCCCGGTGAACCAGGAACCACTCCACGCCATCGCCGCGTAAATTCCCTGATCCAGGGTAACATCAACCAGCGATGTGAAGTACAGGAAAAACGCGCCAAATGCCAGCAGGTGGATTGCCGCAAAGACCAGCAGCAACCGCAGCATAACGCGATAGCCGGTCAGCCGTTCTGCCGCGATACCGGCATCCAGCTTGCGCCAGCGCACCACTGCGCGAATCAACCAGCGCAGCGACGGCGGCAGCAGCAGCACGCCTGCCAGCAGCACGACGCCTACCAGCACATTCACGCCGGGCGCAGCGGCGAACAGCACCAGCAGGGTTGGCACAGCAAACAACGCGCTGACGCCCAGCACGAGCAGGGTGCTGACGAGGTAAATCAGCAGCAGCAGCGTGCCGGGCAAGCCAAGCTGCGCACCCGAAAGCCCCACACTGGCAAACGACCAGATGCCGCCGGGGATGTACTTCGCCAACTGGGAAGACAGGTAGATGCGTACCCCCATCCCGTAAGGCAGCGCCAGGCTCAGCCGGCGTACCATCCAGGTCCACAGCATGCCGTGCAGCAGCATGTAAATGACCAGCAGCAGCATTGCGCCTGCCAGCGCGGGCAGATTCAAGCGCCAGTCAAACGTGACGACCTGATCCCAACCACTGACCAGCGCCGCCAGCAAGAAGCCCAAAATCGTCAGGAAAAACGCCACTTGCAGCCAACGGGGCAGCACCGGGCGCAGCGATTTTGAGGAGGTTTCACGCATAGGGGTTTTGCTCTGTCCTGTTCCCGTGTGGCCAGCGGCGTCTAGACGCCGTGCAGATGATCTTCAGAACGCTCATTATAGGGGCATTCAGCGCTGCGGCACAGGCGTAATCGCTACCCAGCGCCAGTGCCGCACGCCGAAACACCAGCACGGGCGGCAGCGCCATGCCTGCAAACCATTTTCTAATCTTACGTCCGCTTCGCCTGAACGTGCGCCGTGTTTTGCCCGGTGCCGGGGTGCTTGACAATGGCTCCAATTCTGTCCTATGCTGATTTCGACAGCATAATTTACTTAGATGCTTTCTTACAAGCAGCACATGTTTTATGCGTGCTTATTTGTAATAGTTAACCGTACTGTATAGAAGGAAATCCGGCGCATGACGTCAAACGGCATTGGGGTGCTTTACATTCCCCAGAAGATCTGGATTGAACCACATCATGATGAAGACAGCACCACCTGCTGCGATGTGCTGGTTCAAATGGAAGACGGTAATATCTATACGGCGATGTTTGTGACGCTGCCGTATTTGCTGCGCCAGATGGAATTGAGTTTTGCTGTCACCTCGCAGCTGCCCGATGCCATGCCGGTGCGTTATGCCGCGCTGGAAGTGCCGCATGTCTTTGTTGAAGAACTGTCCCGCGATGTGATCGAAGACACGATTGACAATTTGATCGCGCTGGAAGTCTTTGGCAGCATTTTTACACAAATCACGGAAGACCCCGAAGACGGCACGACCCCACGAACTAGCACGACTGGTAATGGCAAGCTTGCCACGCAGGAAGTCGCGGCAGTGGTCATTTCGGATGTTCTGGTGGTGGAGGGGTAATCCACACAACACCCCCAAACGGACAGGACGACAGGGACACACGCTGCAGGCTGCACTGCTGTGGCGCGGTGTCCTTGTTTTTTGCCTGTTCGTCAGTTAGGCTCTGGCTGCATTTTTCACAATCACGAGTTCATTCTTCAGGGTCTGCACCCTGATTGCACTGAGGATTTCAGAGAGGAACGCATGTCTAACGAACGCTACGAAGAGAGTCAGCTTTACCGCATTCGTCACTCTGCCGCGCACATCATGGCGGAGGCGATGCTGGAACGGTTTCCTGAAGCAAAGATCGCCATCGGTCCGCCCATTGAGGATGGTTTCTATTACGATTTCCAACTGCCCCGTGCGATCAACGAGGAAGACCTCGCCTGGGTCGAAAACCGCATGAAGGCGATTATCAGGGGCGATTACGCCTTCACCATGCGCGAGATTACGCCCGAAGAAGGGCGCGCGCTGTTCAAGGATCAGCCGTACAAGATCGAGCTGATCAATGATCTGGTCAATGGGCGGGTGGACGATATGGGCAATGCGATTGCCGCCCCCGCCTAAAAACTGACGCTCTACACGCAGGATACGTTCACAGACCTGTGCCGCGGTCCGCACGTCGCCAGCACCAAAGAAATCAACCCGGACGCCATCAGTGTGACGTTCAAACCGCCTGCCGGGGCTTACTGGCGCGGCGACGAAAACCGCGAGCAGTTGACGCGCATCTATGGGACGGCATGGGAGACAGCAGAACAGCTTGAGGAGTATCTGAAGCTGCTGGAGGAGGCGAAAAAGCGCGACCACCGCGTGCTGGGCGAAAAGCTGGGGCTGTTCACGATCAGCCAACTGGTTGGCAAGGGGCTGCCGCTGTGGAAGCCCAAAGGCGCGATCCTGCGCGACAATCTGGAACGCTGGCTGCGGCAGGTGCAGATCGACAACGGCTATGCGCCGGTGGTCACGCCGCATATCGGCAACCTGGAATTGTACAAGACCAGCGGGCATTATCCCTATTACAGCGCCAGCCAGTACACGCCGATTGATGTGGATGAGGAGAAATTTCTGCTCAAACCGATGAACTGTCCGCATCACTGCATGATCTTCAAAAGCGAACTGCACAGCTACCGTGATCTGCCGATCCGGCTGGCGGAATTCGGCACGGTCTACCGTTACGAGCAAAGCGGCGAACTGCACGGGCTGACGCGCGTGCGCGGTTTCACGGTGGACGACGCCCATCTGTACGTTACGCCGGAGCAGCTTCTGACGGAGTTTGAGGCGGTGGTGC
>DAOTWP010000258.1:0-1572 GCA_034435675.1 Anaerolineae bacterium | reverse complement strand
CTTGTCAGCGTCGCCATCGCTGTCAGCAGCGTCCAGCCCTCAAAATGGCTGCCGTCCTTCTCGCCATACAGCGGGTAGAAGTGGTCCCAGTTCCAGATGCTGTCCACGCCCAGCGCCTCAACGCGCTGCACCGCCTCGGCATACGAGGCGTAAGTGGTGTGCTGCGGGTGAAGCTGCACGCCGATCTTGTATGTTGTCATGTCAACCTCTTTGCGCTGCCCTCAAGGTGGATGCTCGCAGGCGTCACACGCCCGTGCGCCAGTATAACGCATCGCCAGGCCAGCCGAACCAGGCCGTCAGCGATCAGCCAGCCCGCCGGCGAGGCGACCCGCCCGGACGCAGCCGGCGCGGCCTGCGGGCGCGGGTTGTCGAGGAAGGCGTTGATGGCGGCGATAGACGGCAGGTCGAGGAAGCGCGGGGGCGTGTCGTCGGTGACGGCGTAGCTGCCGGTGTGGACGAGCGAGGGCGGGGTGCTGCTGGCGGAAGGTGTCGTAGAGCAAGAGTCAGTACACCCCGGAACGGTGGGCCTAGCGCTGAGAGAGGCACTGCAACAGTATTTCGCCGCGCCCGTCCGCAAACAGAGCAGTTCCCGTGAAAGCAACCAACCCCAGCGTATCCTGTCGCTGCGCGGCAGCGCAGGCAGCAACGCGCCACTCGTCAACCGGCACTGGTAGTCCCCAATCTGAATTGAATACCGCCCCCTCTGCAGAGTCCACCTGAAGGACGGGCAGCACCTTACCCGGTGTGAGCAGAACCATCTCGTCAACTGTTTCTTTGATCCAGGCTGGCGTACGATGAAGCACCGGATGATAGACCATTGGTGACAAAAAATCGGTAACCTGTGCCAAATCAGCGGCGCGTTGCCCGACCAGATAGGCGCGCTCCACATCGGGCGCAGGAACCAGATAAACACCTAGCTCCGTATCGCTGCCACGCACAGCCTGAATCCGCTGCCGCGCTGCGCTCACGAAGTCAGTGATGGTTCTGCACTTGAAGTCTGTCCAGGCGGCGCGATGTTCACCCAGAATCCAGGCCGCCTGCCCGGCTGTGGTGGTGACACGGGCTGGCATGTCGAGGCCTGCGAAGGCAAGAAACTGCCGGACAGTGTGCGGGTCGAAGCTGCTTTGCAGCGGTTCCGCCTGGCCGGGACGCAGTTCCAGTTCCCAGTGCAGCGGCCAGCGGATGAAGTCCAGGCACAGGCCATCTATGTAGTGATCGCGCACAATGCGTGTGATCTCGTCCAGCCGGGCCTCACGGTAAGCCTCAATGGTGGGCGTTACGCCGATATACCATTCCATTAGCGGACGGCGCTCGCCGGTTTCGAGGATGGGCCACAACTCCGGTTGGTCGTGCAAGGGCTGGTGATTACGTCCGTGCTCGGAAAAGCAGGCAATACCACCCACAAAGCGCAGCCCCAGCCTGTGCGCCAGTTCAATCAGATCGTCGCGGTAAGTCTCGGATTCGGTGGCGATGGTGTTAACGCCGAAATCCCGGAGCGATCTCAGGAAGCAATCAGCCTCATTGAGCGACCAATCCTGCCAGATAGTGGGGAAAACAAAAGCGCCGACTGTG
>DAOTWP010000257.1:0-16537 GCA_034435675.1 Anaerolineae bacterium | reverse complement strand
AAATCCCCGGCAATTGGGTTGCTCCCCGCTCCTGGTGCCGAAGGCACGGTCGGGAGCGGGGTTGGGGGTGAGGGCTAGACAAGGGCAGCGGGCGTCATACTCATCTTGTTGGACTACTAGCGCCCATTTCTAGCGCCGCACACCCGACGCGCAGACACGTATCCGGGCGTGCATGGCAGCCGCACAGCAAGTGATTGAGGAGGAGCAGACATGACCGACCTGACCGAACAGATCACCACAGGGCTGGCGCTGGAAACCGAAGGCAGCGAACAGGCGGCGATAGATTACTTTCGCGCCCTTGCTGAGCGGTATCCCGATCATGCGCTGGTGCAGTTCGAGCTGGCAGGCGCCTATGACTTCGCCGGGTTTGAGGCAGAGGCTATCCCGCATTACCGCCGGGCAATCGAACTGGGCTTGCCGGAAAACTACCAGCCGCGCGTTGCGTTGCAGTTGGGCAGTTCACTGCGCAATGTCGGGCAGCACGCTGAGGCAGTCGCCATCCTGCGCGCTGCCTGCGAACGCTTTCCCCAGCACCGCGCACTGCGGGCATTTCTGGCGCTGGCGCTGGTCAGCGCGGGCGATGCCCCCGGCGGTGTTGTCGAACTGCTCGATGTGCTGCTGCGCACCGATGCATTCGAGGCGTATCAGCGTTCACTGCGCTATTACGCGGAAGACCTGCGCGGCACAGCGCTACCGCCGCACAAGGATTGAAACGCGCCCCAAAAGCTCTCCAATCCGAATGAGTTCATCGGGGCGCGTCTGAATGGGCGTGATGTCTGGCGCAGGGGCAAAGCATGCTTCACCCCTGCTACACAAAGGATAGCAGACGCAGACAGCCTTGGGGCACGCCTTTATTGTGAGTCGCGGCGTTGTGCGCACCTTTGCGGTCCGCTCTGCGGTGGGCTATTTGGGGCGAATTTGCAGCGTGTTACCGCGTCACCGGCAGGGCATCGCACGCGCCCTGCTCCGTCACGGTGTCCTCGCGCACCCATGTGCCGTCTTCCAGTTCCCACCAGGTCTGCCCGTCGCTGCCCTGCGCCTGCCCGACAGCGGTGCTGCTGCTGCCTGCCGCCAGCGTGCCGGCGCGGTCAAAGTTCGTGCCCGGTCCGCTGCGCTGGTTGACATTATTAATCGCTGTCACCACGCAGGTGCCCTCCGCGCTGCCGCCAGCCGCAATCTCAAAGACCCAGATATCTGTTGCCTCACATGCAGCGCCGCGTGCCTGCCCGCGCAGCCCCACGCCGTATACGCCGCCGCGCGTATCCAGCGCCATGCCGTCAATCACCAGTTCGCCGTCCACATACAGCAGCAGGGTGTCTTCAAAGACCACCGCCATAATATGATGCGGCACGTCAAAATCCAGATCCAGCGGCACAAATTCGGCAGTGACATCGTCGTCGCCGCTGCCGAAGCGATCCACCGCATATGCCTCGCCGTCGCTGTTCACACCCAGGTCGAGAAAGTCAGTCGTCACCCCACGCGAATCGAAGTTCGTCCGCGCCAGCAGCGCGCAGGTCTCATAACCCGCCCCGCTGGGCGTGAACAGGATTTGCGCGGCGATGACCACATTCACGCGCGGCACACTGCGCCCCAGCGTGCTGATATTGCCGCCCTGTCCGGTGAAGAAGGCATAATCTTCCTCAAACAGCAGCGCCCCGCCGGGAATCACGCCCAGATCGGTCAGTTCGGTGGTAGCGCGCCGCCAGCCGCGGTCAAAGTCGGTTAATGTCTCTGCCGGTCCTGTGGCGTCGCCGCTGCCGGTCACGCTGCCCGCGTCGTCCTCTTTGCCACCGCTGCCGCTGTCAGCCTCACCGCCTGCCGCCGCCGCGTCATCAAATGTCGCGACAATCGCCAGAATCGTGTCCTCAAAGGGGTAAATATCGCCGCCGAAGCCCAATGAGGTTACCAGCCCCGGCATGCCGCTGCTAAAATCCACCGCCATAAAGAAGCCGTCGCGCCCTTCGGAGTCAACATAGGTATACTGGTAGACTGTGCGCCCATCAATCTCGTATTCAAACAGCTTACCGGGTTCCAGGTTGGCGGATGCGCCATCCATCGCGTTGATGACCAGGTCTTCGGCAGTCTCATACTCTGCCAGATTGCCATCCGCCAGCGTTTGTGGACCAAAGAATGCCACGGAGACAGTGCTGCTTGGGTCAACCAGCACCACCAGATCATTGTCTGTAATCTCGTTTACACCCCAATTGGACGGATAGCGGAAAGAAATATCAAACGCCTCGGACACATAGACAGCGTCGAGGTCTTCCTGCGCGAACGTGGGGGCAGCCAGCGCCAGCAGCGCCGCCAGCAGTGCTGCTACGGTCATCCTGCGCAAGAGTTTTTGCATCATGGTTTTCACGCTCCTTTGCCAGAGTAAGGCATTCGCTGTAGTCGGAATAACGCTGTTGAGAGAAACGTACTCTTTCTTCAGTATAAGCCAGAGGAACGACAGCGAGGCATTAAATTGTGAGATTTGGCGCTAATTTTTACATTCCGGCGTGGCGGAATAGCCCGCGCGAAGCTGTGGCGCGAATGGACGGCATGTGGGTGCCGGGGTGATGCTGCAGGCGGCAGCGCGTGTAGCACCCTGCCGCCTGCGGAGCGGTTATTGCACGGGGAACTCAGGGGAATACGTAGCGCACAGTGTAGGTGATGACCACTTCTTCGCCGGGCGGTACGTCCGCGCGGAACTCAATTGTCCAGGCATTCAACTGCTCAAACGGCAGCGAGCTGCTGACGATCTCCCAATCGCTCCAGCGGTACAGATGCTCCGGCACGCGAATCTGCACCGTCTCGTCGTCCTTGCGGTTGCGCAGGCGAATCTCGAAGGTTTCTTCGACCGCGTTCGCGCCGATGTAACGGAAATCGGTCTGCACATGCTCGCCGACCAGGTCGAAGGCATTGCCCAGATAGAGCTGCACCATCTCGCCATTGGGGGTGTGGCTAATTGTGTTCTCGCCGATCAGCAGCGCCGCGCCATCCACATCCTCCTGATAGACACGCACGCGCCCGGCAGGCAGGTCGGCGTCCAGCCCGCTTTCTTCACCGGTGCTGAATTCCAGCCAGTTCTGCACCGTAGTGATGCCGGTCTGCCCGTAGTACTGGTCGCTGATCGGGTAGCCGTAGCCATAGAACGGGTAGCCGCCATCATAGACAAAGAAGGTGGTCGCCGTCACATCCACCGCCGTAACGAACTCGACCTGTTTGGTCTCGTTGTTGCCGACGGTCACCGGACGCCCGATTTCGTACAACTGGTACTCGAAGAACTCGCGCTGCGAGACCTGATTCGTTGCCTGCGGAGACGGAGCGCCTACCGCGCGTTGCTCGGCAAAGGCGATATCTGCCATTGGTTCAGGCAGGCGGTTGACATCACCCGCGACCAGCTTGACCTGCGCATCGGGGAAGCTCACGCCGCTGACGTTCGTCAGCGTGACCCAGCCGTTCAGGTTCAGGCTGTCGCTGTCGCTGCCCAGCAGAATGATATAATCTGCTGTCCAGTTCATCCCGCCTGCCAGATAGGTCAGCTCAACCTGCTGCTCGCCCGGCGTGCCGGTCTGCACCAGCCAGCGCAGTGTCGGGCGCGTGATCAGCCCCTCCGGCAGTGCCGGGAAGCGCACATCCCGCACCTCCACCAGCCGCAGCACCAGCACCTGCCCGCCCTCGTCACGCAGGATCAGTTCGCCGTTGCGCCCGCTGAGCAGCGTGCCCGTGTAGCGCGTGCCGTCGAGCATGGTCACTTCGATCGTCTCGTCCAGATACCGCTGGAGCAGCGCCTCACTGCCGACGAGGTCATAGACATAATTCTGTTCCAGCACAAAGGTGCCCAGCGGGTCGGTCAGCGAATTGAACGTCACCGAAGTGGCGTCAATGCTGGCGGCGACATCGGTGAAATCCAGCGTGTTCACACCACTGGCAAAGCTGAACGTGCGCCGGTCCTGCACCAGTGCCGTCCCCTGATTATAGATGGTCAGGCTGACGGAATCGCGCGCGGCTGCCTGTGCCTGCGCCGGGGCAGGCTGTACAGCGAGAGAGACCGCCAGCAGCAGCAGCGCGAACAGCAGCACCGGAAAGCTCAATAACACCAGTTTGTGTCGCAGTAGAGATTGCATGAGTATGCCTTTCTTGGGTCTAAGTGATCGGCAAGGAACCTGAACAACAGGGATTCAGGCGCGCCTGCTTTATCAGACGCCACCCGCATGGCATTTGTTCCCACCAGTTTTGTGCCTGTTTCGCCCGCGCTAGAATCACACGCGCCAGTTACGAGCGCCGGTTACGGGCGCCGGTTACGGGCGGAATCAAAAACGGGAGCTGACGCTGCCCACGCCACTCACCACACTGTAAGCATCGAACTTCAAAGGGAACACGAGAGGGGTGGCAATGCGACGCCACCCGCCGTTTGGTCGAGCCTTTAGACCGCCGTTAGCGCGAGTTCACCTGCGGAATCTGCCAGTCCGCAAAGCTGCCCGTAACGGTGATGTCCTGGCGCACTTCGCGTCCGCTGCTGTCCAGCGCGATATAGCTGCCGGAGTAGTTCACTTCACCGCTGACCATGCCGTTAGCAATCGTCAGCGTCAGTGTACCGGACACTTCCTGATCATAGATGAAGGGCGTGCGCGTCCCGTCGCCCGTCGTCAGGCTGACCAACACGCCTGAATCCGAGTTATCAATCGGATATTCGCCGCTTTCGTAATCCTGGGGCCACCGAATCAGCAGCGTATTGGTCTCGCCGGTAATGCGAATGCGATAGGTTTCTGGCACCAGGGGACGCCCCTGCAGGTCGTTTGTAGCATTTACGCCCTGAATCTCAGCGCGGTAGCCGCCCGCCGTGTCGCTGATCGCCAGGCTGGTGAAGCCGCTGGCTTCAAAGCTGTAAGTGCCCGGTGCAGGCGTGGGCGGTACAGTCGGGCGCGGACGGCGTGTTGCGGTCGGTTCGGAAGATGTGGGTGCTGCCTGTGCTTCCTCGGTGCTGCCCGCTGTGCCCGTGTCGGTTGCTGCGCTGCTGTCCCCACCGCAAGCCGCCAGACCTGCTGCTGCCAACAGCAGCACCACCGCCAGAACCCATGTACTGAGGTTTTTCATAGCCCGTCTACTCCTTATTTCAATGTCTGCCACCGGGGACGGGATTCTAACACACTGCCGGCTAAAAAGCGCACAGAATTCTTTAACCTGGTGTTCGGCAATTTTGGACAAAGGCTCTGGCGCAGACGATTAACCTATGTTAAAATCAAATCATCGCATTCAAAAAACAGCTTTCACATGGCGTGATAATCGTATTTAACCGGATAACAATGGGCTGCCGCCCGCAGACCTGATGGGCAGCACAGCCCTTTGCAGCGAAAGGACTTGCGCAATGGCGACTCTGATCGGGGCGGAATCCCGCCCGACACAACCGCAGGAAATGCAGCAGAAGCGGTCGTTTAAGGACTGGTTTGATGCGTTTGAAAAACGTGCCGCGCCGTACTTCGTCGGCATTACGCTGCTGGCGATTATCGCGGGCAGCATTGCCATGAACAATGCCGCGCCGGATTGGACAATAGCGTTGTTCGGCGTGACGGCGTTTATCGCCGGAGGGCTGTTTGGTGCCAAAGGCGCGCTGGAAAGCCTGCTGGAACGCCGAATTGATGTCGATATGCTGATGGTGCTCGCGGCGCTGGGCGCTGCCAGCATTGGCGAATGGACCGAGGGCGCGGTGCTGCTGTTCCTGTTCAGCCTGAGCAACGTGCTTCAGGAATACGCCATCGGGCGGAGCCGCAAGGCGATCCAGAGTCTGTTCAAGCTCTACCCCACCGAGGCGAAAGTCCGCCGTGAGGGGGAGGTCAAAACAGTGCAGATTGGCGACATTCGCATTGGCGAAGTTGTGCTGATCGAACCCGGCGAACGGATCCCGGTGGACGGTGTGGTGCATGCCGGTCGCTCCGCGGTGGATCAGGCGCCGATTACCGGGGAGTCAATGCCGGTGGAAAAGACTGTCGGCGATAAGGTCTTTGCCGGGACGCTGAACAAGCAGGGCTTGCTTGACGTGCAGGCGACAGCGCAGGCGCAGGACACCACCCTGGCGCGGGTGATCCGCATGGTCGAAGAAGCGCAGGACAGCAAAGCGCCCACCGAGCGTTTTCTGGATACCTTTGAGCAGTTCTATGCTGCCGCGATTATCGTCGGCGTGCTGCTGTTCACTTTTGTGCCGCCGCTGCTGGGCATCGTGGACAATTTTAGCGCACACTTTTACACCGCGATGGTGCTGATGACCGTTGCTTCACCCTGCGCACTGGTGATCAGTGTGCCCGCGTCGTTTATCAGCGCGATTGCGTCGGCGGCGCGCGGCGGTGTGCTGTTTAAGGGCGGCGCGTATCTGGAGCAGATGGCGAGTATCAAGGTGATCGCCTTCGACAAAACCGGCACGCTGACACGCGGCGAACCCACCGTCACCGATACCATTTCGTGCTGCGAACTGGGCGAAAACGAACTGCTGTCCGTCGCTGGTGCCGTCGAAGCGCGCAGCGAGCATCCGCTGGCAAAGGCAGTCGTGCGGGCGGCAGAAGCGCGCGGCGTGGACTTTGGCACGGTGCAGGATTTTGAAGCGCTGCCCGGTCAGGGCGTGTTGAGCAAAGTAGACGGCAAGCAGGTCAAACTGGGCAGCCTGAAGTACCTGCGCGAGAAACACCCCATGCCCGCCCCGCTGGAAGCAATCGCGCTCGATCTGGAGTCCAAAGGGCGCACCGTGATCGGCGTGATCCGCGAAGGACACTGCGAGGACTGCGCCGGCTGCGAGTTGAGCGAGAACGCGAACCCGGACTGGATGGGCATTATCGGCATTGCCGACGAACTGCGCGACGAATCGGCACAGGTGGTGCAGCGCCTGCATGCACGCGGCATCCAGGTTGCCATGCTCACCGGCGACAACGAACGTGTGGCGCGGCATATCGCCGCCGAAGCAGGTGTTGACCGCGTGTTTGCCGACCTGATGCCCGCAGATAAGGTGCGTGTGGTGCAGCAGTTGGCGCGCGAAATCGGTCCGGTGGCGATGATCGGCGACGGCGTGAACGATGCGCCCGCGCTTGCCACCGCACAGATTGGCGTGGCGATGGGCGCGGCAGGCACCGACGTAGCGCTGGAAACGGCGGACCTGGTGCTGATGGGCGACAAGCTCGAACTGATCCCCTACGCCATCAGCCTGAGCCAGAAGGCGCGCCGCGTGGTCTGGCAGAATATCGTCTTTTCGCTGCTGGTGATTGTGCTGCTGGTGATCAGTGTGTTCGCCGTTGGGCTGGCGCTGCCGCTGGGCGTGCTGGGGCACGAAGGCAGCACGGTGATCGTGGTGCTGAACGGCTTGATTCAACTGCTGCTGCTGCCGGAAATCGCCCGGCGGCGGCAGTCCGCGCCCGCTGTTTAACGAACCGCACACGAAAGGGGGGGACGCCGTGCTCCACCCCGTTCTGAGCAAGGGGATTAATCCCCTTATCGATGTTGTTGGCGAATCCAGCCCTCACCTCAAATCCCTCTCCCGACTGCCGCCGTGCGGCTGGGAGAGGGACTTCAAAAAGCGTTTTTCTCCCTTTCTCCCAGCGCAGCGTTCGGGAGAAGGGTCCGGGGGATGAGGGCCAGGATAGTAGCCGGATTAATTGACCAACAGCATCCTTATCCGGGTTTACAGTCAGATGCTTAGCTGGCGAAATCACGGTTGACCACGCGCACCAGCGCTACGAACAACAACAGCGCGCCGATCACCCCGGCAACCACCGTGCCAACAATGCCGCCCGGACTGCCCCAGCCAATGCCGGCGGCAGGACGCTGCGCACTGGCGCTACTCGTCATCCTGCCCATAGACAACCGTCTGCGGGTGAAACGCCGCCCATGCAAACCAGAAATGCGGCACCGCGTAGATCGGGCGCAGTTGGCTGCCCGCCAGTTCGCCATCCACCGCCGTGCCGAACACATTCCACACGCTGCCGGTTTGCTCGTCCTGCAGGTCGCCCGCCGTATTCAGCCGGAAGGTCAGCACCTGCCCATCGAGGTCGCGGTTGTACAGCGCCGCCATGCCGACATCGCGCGACTCGTCAATGCTGCGCTGATCCAGCGCGCTCGTCGCGCCGGGCTGCCAGACGACCAGCACCTCAAAATCCCCCAGCGTGTCGTTGATCACCCGTGTTTGCGCCAGCGTGCTAAACGGATAGGCAATCTGCACGCCGCCGAGATCCGCTGCCAGCACGCGCTCGGTGGCGGGCAGGCGCGGGTCCGGTTCGCCGCGAAACAGGAACGGGTCGGTGCTGCTGTCGTAGTTGACATACGGATTGCTGCCGTAGGAACGATTGAAGTTTTCAGGAATTTGCAGCACCTGCCCATCAGGAAACTGCGCGGCAAATTCGCTAAAGCCGACGATCAGCGACGGCAGAAATTCCAGCCGCGTGCCTGTGTACGTGCCGACAATCGCCTCGCCGGTAATCTGCTGCCACCAGCTCTGCGTGGCGTCGTCCCACATAACCAGGTCACTGTTGCGCAGCAGCCCGGACACGCCAAAGCGCAGCACCGTGCCGTCTACCTCGCGCCGATAGACAATCGCGGCGTTGCACAGCGGGCAGAACGTCACCGCGACCGGCGTTTCCGCAATGACATCGTTCACGATTTCGTGCCAGGTGAGAATCGCCAGCGGATAGGCGCGCGCTTCGCCCTCATGCTCAAAGGCGATGACGGGCGACTGCGGCTGCAACCATGTGCCCGCGTCTGCCACGCTCTCAAACGTCGGGTTATCAATTGGCGGGATGCCGTCACGCCCGACGCCGCCGGAGATGATCTCGTCGAAAATGCCGTCATAGGCATACAGGCAGAAGTCGGTGCGATCCCAGGTGCGTTCAATCACCGAGGTATCAATCGGCGGCTCGGTGCAGGAATTTTGCGCGCGGGCGGGCACAGTGCCCCCGGCAGCAAACAGCAGCAGCACAGCGATAGTCGTAATTTGTCTCAACACCATCTGCAAACTTTCTCCACAAACCGTCAAAACCATCCAGCACGGCAAATGCGCCCCGGCGCATGAGTCCGATTGTAAACGACACGGCGCGCGTCTGCTGTATGCTGGGCAACATTTCTTACCCTGCCCTTACATGCGCCGCTGGCGGGCACAACAGACCACCGCGCACCAATCGGGTTGACACCGCCCGCGCTGCTGCGTTAGCGTTCAACTATTCTCGCGTTTAACAGGAACAGCCACCATGCAGCCAAACCGCGCATCCAGCAAACGCAGCCGCCTGTTCTGGGCGGTGAGTCTGGGTCACATGACCAACGACATCTTCATGAGCATGGGTGGGGTGCTGCTGGCGTTCATGGCGTCAGCGGTACTGCCGATGAGCAACGCGCAGATTGGTTTCGCCGTCAGCCTGACACAGCTCACCGGCGCGATCAGCCAGCCGTTTTTTGGGCTGCTGGCAGACCGCACGGGCGGGCGCCTGCTGGGGGCAGGCGGCGTGACGTGGGTTGTTTCGATGATGATGCTGGCGCTGAGCCTGGCAAGCGGCACCGGCAATTACTGGCTGATGCTGATCCCGTTTGCGCTGATGGGGCTGGGCAGCGGGGCGTTTCATCCGGTGGGCAGCCTGCACGCCGCCGAAAGCGACAAAACCCGCGTAGCGAGCAATATGTCGGTCTTCTTCCTGTTCGGGCAGTTCGGGCTGGGGCTGGGTCCGGCGGTGGCGGGTGCGCTGCTCGATGGCGCTGCCACGCACTTCAACGGCGTGTTTCTGGCGGGCAGTTATGACGGGCTGCTGCGCGAACAGGGGACGCTGCTGCCGATCTTCTTCATGCCGCTGGTGGCGCTGCTGCCGGTACTGCTGATGCTGCTGGCGATTCCCGGTGCGGCAAAGCACCGCGCGACACGCGCCGCACACACGGTCAGCGCCGGGGGCATCAGCAAGAAAGCGCTGCCGCTGGGCGCGTTTGCCATCTTCGCCCTGCTGGTTTTGCTGCGTGCTCCGGCACAGCCCGGTTCGGTGAATTTCATTCCCCGCTTGTTTCAGGAAAAAGGCTGGACACCAGCGGAATACGGCTTGATTACCAGTTCGTTCTGGCTGGCGTCGGGGCTGGCGGGGGTGCTGTTTGGCGTGCTGGCGGATCGTTTTGACCGCCGCCGGATCATCACCGTGGGGCTGCTGCTGTCGGCGCCAGCATATTTTCTGCTGCCGCTGGAAACCACCGCGTTCGCCTTTGTGCTGGCGGTGCTGGCGGGCGGCTTGAGCGGGGGCAGTCACAGCCTGCTGGTGGTCATCGCGCAGGAACTGCTGCCGGTAAGCAAAGGTTTTGCCAGTGGGGCGGCGCTGGGGCTGATCTTTGGCGCGGGCGCGTTTGGCAGTTTGCTGATTGGCGGCATGGCGGATAATCCGGCAATCGGGCTGAACATGGCATTTCAGTTGGTCGCCGGGCTGCTGGTGCTGGCGGCGGGGGTCGCGCTGCTGCTGCCGGGGCGCCGTTCGACAATTGACGCGCCGCCGCAGGTCGAACCGGAACTGCGCCCGGCAGGACCAGCGGGCGAGATCGCCGTCAGCGCGGGGGATTAATGCGGTGGGGACTGTGCCTGCCTAACTGCTGCTGTATTCTGCCGGGCAATTGCGTTATGATTATCCGTCACCTACTGACCTCGATGACTCTGTGGCGAGGTGACAACCCACCATGAGCAGTAACCCTAAAACCCTGCTGGAACATCACGGCATTACCCCGCGCAAAAGCCTGGGGCAGAACTTCCTGCATGACCCTAACGCGCTGGAAAAAATTGTCGCCAGCGCCGACCTGATGCCCACCGACACGGTGCTGGAGATTGGACCCGGCACGGGCACGCTGACCCAGCGCCTGGCGCTGGCGGTGCGCCATGTGGTCGCCGTGGAGGTGGACGAACGGCTGCGCCCCGTGCTGGAGGACGAACTGGCGGGTTATAACAATGTCTACCTGGTCTTTCAGGACATCCTTGAAACCGATGTGCTCAAACTGGTGGGACCGCAGCAGTTCAGCGTGGTCGCCAATGTGCCCTATTACATCACCAGCCAGATTATCCGCCACCTGCTGGACCGCCACCGCCGCCCGCGGGTGATGGTGCTGACCGTGCAGCTTGAGGTGGCAGAGCGCATTCTGGCAAAACCCGGCGACATGAGTCTGCTGGCGGTCAGTGTGCAGTATTACGGCAAGCCGAGCATTGTCACGCGGCTGAAGCCCGCCGCCTTCTGGCCCCGCCCGGATGTGGACAGCGCCGTGATTCGCATTGACCCTTACGATCACCCGCCGCTGCATGTGCCCGACCACGATACGTTCTTCCGCGTGGTGCGCGCCGGCTTCGGGCAGAAGCGCAAGCAGCTCAAGAACAGCCTGAGCAGCAATCTGGCGATCAGCAGCGACTCCGCCGCTGCGCTGCTCGCCAGCGCCGGGATAGACCCGACACGCCGGGCGGAAACACTGAGTATGGAGGAATGGGCGGCACTGGCACGGGCGTACAAGGGCGAAGCTTAGGCGTTTTCAAAATGATGATGAATGTGTAGGGGCATCCCGGCGGGATGCCCGATGCCAGCAAATCTGCCTCCTCACCTGCGCGTGAGCAGTGCCAGCCCGGCGAAAATCAGCGCGATACCACCCCACGCAGGCAGGCTCAGCGTTTCACCGACCACCAGCACACCCAGCAGCCCGGCGGTCAGGGGTTCTGCCAGGGTCAGCGTGACGGCGGTGCTGGCGGGCACGCTGCGCAGCCCACGCCCGAACAGGGCATAACTCAGCGCGGTTGCCAGCAGCCCCAAATGCGCCACCACCAGCAGCCCGCGCGGGTCGCTGAGCCATGACAGATCGGCTGACAACAGCAGCGGCAGCAGCAGCAGCGCCCCGCCGCAGAACACCAATGCCATCGCCGCATCCGGGGGAAGCGCCCTCAGCAGGCTTTTGCTGGCAATCGTATACAGTGCATACGCCAGCCCCGCGCCCAGCGCCAGCAGGATGCCCAGCGGGTCAATGCCGTTGGCGGCGGACTGCGCCTGCGCACTGCCAAAACCCACCAGCAGCACACAGCCCAGCACCGCCAGCCCGGTTGCCAGCGCCCAGCGCCGCGTGGGGCGTTCCCCGCGCAGCAGCCAGACCAGCGCGCCGGCCATCAACGGCGCACTGCCAATGCCGACCACCGTACCGACAGCAACCCCCGTGCGCCCGACCCCGGCGAAGAAGAACACCTGATAGGCGGCGATGCAGACACTGGCGAACACTGCCGCCAGCAGCGGGAAGCGCCCCTGCTGCACCGCGAAGGCTGGCGAACGCACAAACGCGCGCCCTGCCAGCGCCAGCAGCAGCAGCCCGCCCCCGCCCACCAGCAGCCGCAGCGCGCCGATTGCTTCTGGCGTGGCACCTGCCGGGGCAAGTGCCTGTGAGGTGCCGGTCGTGCCCCACAGGGTCGCAGCGGCAAGCACCAGCCAGTGACCGGGCAGGGTGCGGCGCGGGGTGCGGCGCGGGGATAGCGGCGTTTCAGCAGCAGATGTCCGTTCAACCATTGTGAGTTTCGTCCTTGCGCGGCTCAGGCGCGAAATCGGGGCAGGCGCTCCCCAGCGGAAACAAGCGGCATCTATTGTAGCAGCAGAAGGCGGTTCGAGGTTGGCACAGTCTCTCTGATAAAATCCCCTTTGTGGCGTTGCAGTTCAGGCTGCGGCGCCGGACACAGCTAAATCGTGCTCACACTGCCAGCATAACCAATCCCGCCAATTCCCCCCTTTGCGCTACCCGCGCTTCTGGTAACATTACCCTGCTTAACGCACCTGATTTGTTGCCGTGTTGGCACACAACAGCGCCCAGCGGCGCAGCTTGAACCGCGATGAATGGCGCAGCACAAAAGGAGCCGCACTCATGAAAGTTCTCGTCACCGGTGGGGCGGGATATATTGGCAGTCACGTGGTGGAGCAGCTGCTGGGGCGCGGCTATGAGGTCGTCGTCTTCGACAACCTCTGTGCCGGACACCGTGAAGCGGTCCACCCGCAGGCGCAGTTCAGCGCAGGCGACCTGCTCAACCGCGAACACCTTGCCGCGTTGTTCAGCGCGCACCGCTTTGAAGGCGTGCTGCATTTCGCCTCGCACATTCAGGTGGGCGAAAGCATGAAAACGCCGTTCAAGTACCTGCACGACAACATCCTCGCCGTGATCTACCTGCTGGAAGCCGCCGCGCAGCATGGCGTTGGGCGCTTCATCCTATCGTCCACCGCCAACCTCTACGATGCCCCGACGCGCATCCCGATTGATGAGGACGAACCGCTGATTCCCGGCAGTGTCTATGGCGAAACGAAATTCGTCGCCGAACGCCTGCTGCTGTGGATGGAGCGTATCTACGGCATGAAATACTGCGCCCTGCGCTACTTCAACGCGGCAGGCGCGCACCCGGACGGGCACATTGGCGAAGACCATCGCCCGGAAACGCACCTGATTCCGCTGGTGCTGCAAGTGGCGCTGGGGCAGCGCGAGCATATCACCGTCTTTGGCAGCGACTACGCCACGCCCGACGGCACGGCAGTCCGCGATTATATTCATGTGATGGATCTGGCGGACGCGCATGTGCTGGCGCTGGAAGCACTGGCGGACGGGCGCAGCCGCGTGTATAACCTCGGTAACGGGGCGGGACATTCGGTGTTACAGGTGATAGAAACCGCGCGTGCCATCACCGGGCACGCCATTCCCGTCGCCACAGGTCCGCGCCGGGCGGGTGATCTGCCGCAGTTGGTGGCAGACAGCCGCCGCATTCAGCAGGAACTGGGCTGGCAGCCCCGGTATGCCGACCTGCAAACCATTATCGAAACAGCCTGGCGCTGGCACAGCACGCACCCGCACGGCTACGGGGCGTAAGGCAGCAGCATCAACCAGCATCACAGCCATCACCGGCTGTGTGGTATTGACACCGGTTGTACCATGCTTGAAGGAGACCACTAGTCGTGAAACTTTACTTTTTCCGCCATGCGGAAGCAGAACCCGGCGGCGTGATCCCCGACCATGACCGCTCACTAACGGCACGCGGCGTGGAGCGCACCAGCCATGCCGCCGGGGTGTTGGCGCGGTTAGGCATCAAGCCGAGCCACCTCTACAGCAGCCCGCGTTTGCGCGCCGTGCAAACCGCCGATATTCTGGCGGAGGCGCTCAAGATGCGCGTCGAAGTGCGTGATGAGCTGAATTTTGACTTTGACATTCGGGCGCTGGAAATTCTCACGGCGCATCTGGGCGAAGACGATGAGGTGCTGCTGGTTGGGCATGAGCCAACTTTCAGCCAGACGGTGCGCGATCTGACCGGGGGGCGGCTGGAGATGAAAAAAGGTGGTGTGGCGCGGGTAGATGTGCTGACACGCACACCCCTCAGCGGCACACTCGTTTGGTTGATCGCCCCGCGCGTGTTTGATGGGCTGGACGACGACTAAGCGCGCGTCTGCCACCGCAGGCAGGTGGAGACAAACCAGACTCAAACCCTGCTTGCGGTCAACTGGCGAATGGTTTATGCTTTAAACAATCGCGCAGCACAAATACAAATACGCGCCCGGTTGGGCGCAGGCAGGGAAAGACGATGGCACAGACGAACGCAGCAGTGAGTCGTCCCGACGAAGATATTTTTGATGATTTGGAAAACCTGTATACGTCGGCACGCTATGCCCCGCTGATGCATGACCGGCATCATCTGCATTTTGAGATTCATGAAGGTGTCGTACATGTCAGCGGGCATGTGAAAGTCCAGACCACCCGCCGCTATCTGCTGGCACAGATTCCGCGTATTGCCGGGGTAAAGTCCGTTGTCGCAGACCAGCTCTACGACGATGAAACCCTGCGCCTTGAGGTGGGACGTGTCACACCGGAGGTTCAGGTGATGGTCGAATATGGCACAATTATTCTGGCGGGCAGCCTGCCACCAGGCAGCAGCGCCGAACAGATTGCTGCCGCTGCCAACCGCGTGGCGGGTGTCAAGAAAGTGGTCACCACGTTTTAGGTTGGGCACGGTCAGCGCTGCCGCGCAGCTTCAAGGCAGCGTGCCTATGCTGGCACTGCTCACCGGACAGCCCAAATAAAGGTTGTCCGGATCATATTCAAACGTCCAGTAGCCGTTCGCAAAATAATAAGCTTCCGCGCGCGCGCCGTCTGCTGGTAGTTCCAGCCGTGCGTCGGCGTATTCCTGCGTGACGGCGCAGGCTGTCTGTAGATCAGCATCCGCGCTGAAGGCTTCCCAGAAGATCCGCGCCAGTTCCGCATATGCATAACCGATTGTGCCTTGCGGAAACAGGCGGCGGAGGCTGGCGTAATCCGTTTGTGCCTGTTCAGCATCGCCGGAGATCGCGCTGATTTGCACCAGACGATAGTACGCGAATGCCGTCAGGTAAGCGCGTTCATCAATGCTGGTGTCACGGGCATAGGGGAAACCGGGTAAATCAGGGTTGGCAATTATCTGGCGATAAAACGCGGCAGCAGCAGGCAGATAGCCACAGTAGAGCGTATCCTCAGCGGTTGCCAGCACCTCGCCAAGGTTGGCGCGCAGCATGTCCGGGGTCACATAGCGCCGGATGCAAGTGAGGTGCAGCGTCGTTTCGTCTGCCCACTCCCAGATTTCTGCACAGGGGTAAAAGATCGCAGAGCCTGCATCGCTGGGGTGAAAGACGAGTACCTCGTTCACGCTGTCGGCATCCACATCATCAAAACGCCAATGCGCACCAGCATGATGTAGTGTAGTGCGCGGTTCAGCGCTAACATACGCTGCGAAACCACAGTTGGCATAAGCGCCGTCGCTGCCGATAAACGCCCAGTCCCACGCGGCGCGGGCAAGTGTTGTGCCGTTCCATTCATATACGCGATAGCTGCTCCAGCAGCCACCTGCCCCGGCATTCTCTACAAATGTATGGTAGATTTCCCTGATGCCGTTTCCGTTGGCGTCAACAATTTGACTGAAACCCTGTGCTGTCGGGCAAACCCAACCGAAGAACGGCTCAGCAAACCACTGGACATATGCCCCTTCCGCACAACCAAACAGCAGCAGCAATCCATCCCAGCCGCCGAGATAGCTGACGCCAAACTGCACAAGCACCTCAGGTACGCTGTCGCCGGTGACATCCTCCGTAACGACCATGACACCATAGACCGCTGCGTTGGCTGCCAGCGGTGCTGCCGCCAGCGCCTCCGCCAGTCCGGCAGCGGCAGCAGCGGTGTTCAGGTAAGCCAGAATCTGCCCGGCAGCCAGCGCTTCAAGCTGACCGGGCTGGTATTGGATATCAAAACTGAAGGCAGGAACAGGTCTGCCCGCCGGCGTAGGACAGGTACTCCTCTGCGCCTGTGCATCGTAGACTGCGGCACGCAGCACCAAACCAGTGAGAACCAGCAACAGCAATATTCTGGCGGGCATGAGGTAACCTCTTAAAGGCTGTTGGGGTGAAGATGCAATGATCTACGTTCCGCCGCGTCCCGATCGGGCTAAGTACAACCAAATTGAAAATGTCGGATGTAGGGGCAGGTCTGAGACCTGCCCCTACGGAAAATAATCCCGCGAGATTTCTGTGGTTGTACTTAGTACACTGACAAG
>DAOTWP010000256.1:0-15320 GCA_034435675.1 Anaerolineae bacterium | reverse complement strand
CTTGTCAGTGTCCTAAGTACAACCACAGAAATCTCGCGGGATTATTTTCCGTAGGGGCAGGTCTCAGACCTGCCCCTACATCCGACATTTTCAATTTGGTTGTACTTAGGTGTAACCACAGCATTTTTGTGGGATTGAATTTCGTATGGGGCGGTCCTCAGACCCGCCCCTGCGCCCGACATTTTCAATTTGACTGTACTTAGCCTTCGGTGGGGGACTGCGCGGCAAGATAAGTACGCAGTCCCTCGTCATCCCCTGCTGCCAGAAAACGCGCCTGCGCAATCCAGTGTTCGGTACTGCCCGCAAAGACGATCTTATGCTGCACCCGCACAATGTGTCGCAGCGTTTCCGGCGGCGTGCCGGCAAGCTGGGCATAAGTCTTGATGCCCGCGTTTTTCAGCGCGTCCTGCATACGCAGCCAGATGCCATCTATCGCCGTCAGGTCGTCGCCTTCCAGCGGCAGCGGGTCGGGCAGTTCAACGAATGCCGGGGGCAGGGGCGGCACCACGGGCGTGCGCGCCGGTCTGCGCCGCAGCACGAGCAGCAGCGCCAGCGCCACAACGACATACAGCAGCCCAAATCCGAACAGCAGCGGCTGGACGTCGCGCAGTTGGGCGTTATCCGCGAACAGCAGCGCGCCCACCACCGCCGCAGCAATGCCAGCCAGCCCAACAGCGAGGATCAACAGCGCGATGCGCCGGGCAATACGCAGTCGGGATTTTTCAGCGTCCATAAGCGCCTCACGAGTCTATGTTTCACAGGTAGATTACGCCGTGCCGCCCCGCGCGTCAACTTACGGTTTGCAGTCTGGCTGCGGCGGTTGGGACCGATTGTGAGAGTGGGCTGCACTGGCGCGATTTCCACCACTGGTCTGCCTTCGCCCGCGCCGTTCGCGTTATACTCAGACACCGGGTTTTTTCGAACATATTCTGGATGCTGAGGTCACTATGAAACAGATGATCAACGTGCTGCTGCTGGGGCTGCTGCTGAGTTTGCTGTCGTCAGGCGCTGCTGCACAGGAGCAAACACAGGGCATGCCCACATTCGAGTCTGCGCCCTGCGCGTATTCGTTTCCGCCCGGTTACCGGGTCGAGTGTGGGTTTCTGCTGGTGCCGGAACAGCGCAGCGATCCGGACAGCCCGACGATTCGCGTTGCCGTAGCAATTATGCGCGCCCGCAGCGCCCAACCGGAACCGGATCCGGTAGTCTTTCTGATCGGTGGTCCCGGCTCAACACTGATTGACAGTGTCGCGCTGGGCGGTGTCGGTCCGATGATCGACTCCTGGCTGCGCAATCGTGATGTGATCCTGTTTGACCAGCGCGGCATCGGGCAGTCGCAGCCCGCGCTGGACTGTCCCGAAGTAGACAATCTGGACTACAGCAGCATGTCGTCCGAGGCGGAAGGCGAAGCGGCGCTGGTCGAGGCGCTGCGCACCTGCGCGGCACGACTGCGGGGTGCGGGCATCAATCTGGACGCCTATACCACGCTGGCAAGCGCTGACGATGCCGCCGACCTGCCGCTGGCGCTGGGCTACTCGCAGGCGAACTACTACGGGCTGTCCTACGGCTCGTATGTGGTTCTCAATGTGCTGCGCCGTTACCCGGAGCGGGTGCGCAGTGTCATTCTGGAGGGTGTCACTGCGCCGGACATCAATCCGCAGCCGGAATTTGGCGCGTCGTTTGAGCACGCCCTGCGCGAGGTCATCGCCGCCTGTGAAGCAGTGGCGACCTGCCGCAGCACGTATCCTGATCTGGAGGCGCTGACCTTTGCCCTGATCGCCCAGCTTGATGCCCAGCCCGCCGTTTTCAGCGTCACCGATCCGCAGAGTGGGCAGGAACTGGAAGTGCAGATTACCGGGCGCTCACTGATCGGGACCATCAGCCAGCAGCTTTACTACCCGGTCAATATCGGTGTGCTGCCCGCGGCGATCTACGCGATTGCCGGGCAGCAGTATGAGGTGCTCGCGCCGTTTATCCTCAACGAGTCGTCCGGCAGTGCCCCCGGCTTCAGCACCACCGGGGCATTCTATACCTTCCGGTGCAGTGACAATGTTGCCGGGCAGCCCGCCGCGTTGTTCGAGCAGTCGCTGACCACGCTGGACCCGGCACTGCAAAGTTACTATCGCGATGCGCTGGAAGATGCCGTGCAGAACTGTGCCGCGTGGGGGGCAGCACCCGTTGCAGCAGAGGCGCTGCTGCCGGTCAACAGCGCGATTCCTGTGCTGCTGCTCAGCGGGCGTTTCGACCCGGTGACCCCGCCCGCGTTTGCCGAGCATGTGCTGGCTGGACTGCCCAACGGCTATCACTATGTATTCCCGACGATGGGGCACGGGGTTGGCGCGTCCAGCAACCGCTGTGGCGTGCAGCTCACTGTGCAGTTCCTGCAAACACCCGCCAGCGCGCCGGATGCAAGCTGCCTTGACCGCGAGCCGCCGCTGGTGTTCCTGCTGCCGGGCTAAAGGAGCAGATACGTCTGGCAGCGCACGCAGGAGCAGCCATGCCGCGCTGCCAGAATCTTTAGCATTCTCGCAGCGGGAATACATTTATGATAAGGCTATGCGATGTGGCAATGATTTTGTTCGCGCCGAAGATGGCAGATGGGGGTACAGTACACCCGGCTCCCCGGTGTGGTGCTGAATACAGCAGGATCAGTAGATGCTTGAGGAACTTCTGGAACACGCCAACGCGCTGCTCAACGAACACGAGCAGCAGATGCTGCAACGGCTGGTAACAGCGCAGCACCTGACCGATGCACAGGCGCAAACGGCGCTTCAGCGGCGGGCGACCAACAAAATGCCGCTGCTGGACATTCTTGGCGCGATGAATGTGATTGACCTGAAGCAGTATGCCAGCGACCTGGCGAAAACTGCGCAAACCGGCTATGCCAGCGATTTCATCGAAAGCGAATACTTCGTTCTTGATGCTGACCTGATCCGCCGCTTTGAGCCGGCGGTGATGGTGCGCCATCTGTTTTGCCCGCTTCAGCTTGCCGACGATCTGCTCACCGTGCTGGTGGTGGATGTGGATAACCTTGCGGTGGAGGCGGCGCTGCGGGCGGTGCTGCCCACTGCTGAGATTATGCCCTTTGTAGGCACCGAACGCGATATCAAGCGCCTGCTGAACCGTGTTTTTGGCGCGGAGTTCCTGCACCATGCCGTGCATCATCTGGCAGAAACCAACCCCGAACAATCCGGGTCGCGGGTGTTCACCCGTCCGCAGTTGGCGTTCTTCGCCGGGCTGCTGCTGCTGACCGCCGCCGCACTTGTGGTCAATTTCTGGGTAACGGTACGCCTGTTGGTGATCTTCATCACTGTTTTGTATCTGCTGGGGATTGGCTTCAAGCTGCTGCTGTCGCTGCTGGGCATGCAAAACCAGCGCCGCCGGGATCGTCATTTTGCGCCGGAACGGCTGCACGCCATCCCTGATGCCGATCTGCCGGTCTACAGCATCCTCGTGCCAGTCTATAAGGAACCCGCCGTTGTGCCCAATCTGCTGCGCGCCCTGGCGAAGATTGATTACCCGCACGAGAAGCTCGACGTGCTGATTCTGATGGAAGCGGACGACCTGGAGACGATCAACGCCGCCAAAGCTGCCGAGCCGCCTGCCTTTTTCCGCTTCATTGTCGTGCCGGACAGCCAGCCGCGCACGAAGCCGAAAGCCTGCAATTATGGGCTGAACTTCTGCCGGGGCGAGTTCGTCACTATCTACGATGCCGAAGACATTCCCGAACCGGATCAACTGCGCAAGGCGGTTGCCGCTTTCCACGCCGGGGGCGAGCGCCTGATCTGCGTGCAGTCCGCGCTGAATTACTACAACAGCCGCGAAAACTTCCTGACGCGCATGTTCACGCTGGAATACACCTACTGGTTTGACTATATGCTGCCCGGACTGGATCGCACCGGAATGCCGATTCCGCTGGGCGGGACCAGCAACCATTTCCGCATGAGCGCAGTGCGCGCCCTGGGGGCGTGGGATCCGTTCAACGTGACCGAAGACGCCGATCTGGGTATGCGCATTACCGCGAACGGTTACACTGTCGGCGTGATTGCGTCCACCACATTCGAGGAAGCCAACAGCCGCACCTGGAACTGGATTCGCCAGCGCAGCCGCTGGATCAAGGGCTATATGCAGACCTGGCTGGTGCATAACCGCCATCCGCTGCGGCTGCTGCGCCAGATAGGGCTGAAAAAGTGGCTCGGCTTCCAACTGCTGATCGGTGGCACGTTCTGGGTGTTTCTGATCAACCCGCTTATGTGGGCGTTGTTTATCCTGTGGGTTGTGTTCCAGCCGGCGTGGATCAGCACCCTGTTTGACGACGGCGTGTGGACGCTGGCAGCGCTCAGCCTGCTGGTCGGCAATGGCGCGGCAGTCGGGCTGAACGCGCTGGCAGCGCTCAGCCGCCGCGAGAACCGTCACCTGTTCATCTATTCGCTGACCAATCCCATTTACTGGACGCTGCATTCTGTCGCCGCGTACAAGGCGCTGTGGCAGTTGATCCGTAAGCCGTTCTACTGGGAGAAAACCATTCACGGGCTGACGAGTGTCGGGGCGAGTGATCTGTTTGCATCTGGCGCACCCGGCAGCGATGCAGGCAGGGATGCAGCCAGCAGCGCAAAACCGTAATCTATGCCACATGCCGCAACCCCAGGCGCATCAATACAGGCGGGCGGCTGACGCAGGGGCACATCCCTAAGATAACCCTTTGCGTTCTTCGCACTTTTGCGGTTCAATCCAGATGCGGTCAGATGGGCAGCGGTGCGGAGGGCGGGCGGCTGCGACTGATTTCAAAAATCCTCATGCACGTAGGTCCAGGCAGGTGGGAACAACAGCCGCATCGTCGCCTGTGTCTCCAGCGGCGGTGTGCCCCAGCCGCGCAGCGTAAACTCACCGGGGTCTGCGCCGGTGAAGACCAGCGCCGATAAGCCCTCGATGGTCAGGTCACAGTCGGGGTAGGTGCGCGGGTTCGCTGTCACACGGATCAGCCCGTCATCTTCCTCAAAACGGAACACGCCGTTGTTCCAGGCACAGTGCGGGTCAGTCAGCCGGATCGTCAGTTCCGCGCCTGATGCGCCGGGCGGGGCAGCCATGCCGCTTAGACCGCGCGCGTCAATCACCCGTCCCATTGGCGTGGGCATTTCCTTGCGCGTGTGAAGCTCCACATCCAGATCATAGAGCCATGTCTCAAGACGCTGGTCAGGCGGCATGTTGATCCAGATTCGCCGCACCTGGTCAATGTGCCGCGCCAGCCATGCCAGCAGCAGATGCCGGGCGAGGGCATCGCGGCAGAAGAAAGCGGCAACGCGCAGTTCCTCGCGGAAGCCGGTAATCTGGTAGAGCATCGCCCCGGTGATGTCGCCGTTGACGCGGGCGAACGCCACCCAGTATTTGTTCTGGTCGCGCAGTTGTGCCGCCATCCCCGGCGGGCGCAGCGCCATGCCATGCACCTGCGGCTGAATGCTGCTCAGGAATGTGCTGTACAGGTCGATGCCATCGCGGATGGCACAGAATTCCACCTCACCGGGCAGCGTGTGCTTGAGCAGACTGCCCAGCCCCGACGCGGGGAACTCCACTGTGCGCACCTGCGGGAACTGGATGTAGCCCAGCCGCCCGTAAAACGACTCGCGGAAGGGGTACAGCGTGGAGATGGGCTGCCCGGACTCGCGCATAATCGGGTACAGCGCTGTGACCACCTGCCGCGCGTTACCCTTGCGCCTGCCCAGCGGCGAAGACGCCACCGCACCGATTCCGCCCATCGGGAAGACTTTGCCGCGCAGAGTCTGGGTCATGGGAATACTGGATGCGGTTGCCATCGGCTGGTCGTCTTCAAACAGCACCAACGTATAGCGCTCGGCGTAATAGGGAATCGATTTGGCGCGCAGTTCGTCAGGGTCAAAGGCAGCGGGATCGGGAGATTTGCGAAAGGCAGAAAAGACCAGCGGATAATAGCTGTCCAGCAGCGCCTCGCCTTCCACACGGCGAATGGTGATCTCTGACATGGATACACGCTCCTGCTGTGATCTGCCGCTGTGCATGCTGATGCTGCCCTGCCACCCCTCGCCCGGATGCGCAACCCTGCTGGCACAGGCGCGTCCGGGAAAGGGGCAGGCAAAGCGCTGGCTAAAAATCTATCGCTAAACCTGATTTCCTGAACAAGGGGCTTATGCTCTTTAAGAAAATAATCAGGTTATCGGGTAGGGTTGAAGCATGCTTCAACCCTACTACGAAAAACGTTATTCGATTAAATTCTTGAATTGCATAAGCCCCTTGTCCAGGTTGCGAAACAGACACTAATTGCGAATCGTCGGGTCGCTGATCCAGATGTCTGGCGAGAAATACGTTGTACCTTCGATCACCAGATTCGCGGTGTAGCCGTAATTGAATTCGAACACGTTCAGCCCGTTGAACTGCGACACGACCGCCTTTGCCGCGCCGATGTTGTTATCGAACACCGACAGCACAGGTTCGCAGGTAATCTGTGCCGGTTCGGCGCAGATTTCCAGCGCCACACGCGCGAAGCCCTGATCCACAAAATCCTGCAAATAGGTCACGCGGATGTAATTCCACGACACCTGGGTCTTGCCTGATCCGGCAACCTGTCCGGCATCCAGTGTGGCAGGCGGTGTACTCTGGAAAACCAGTTCCTCCAGCGCGCCATAGCCGGTGGGTGTGGGTGTGGGACCCGGTCCGTTGCACCACGACGCATCGCAGAAGGTCGCCGGGATAACGCCGTCCAGTGTGGGCAGGCGGTCAAAGACTTCCTGGCTGAGCGTTGTCCAGCGCCGGTCAATATACACGGCGAAATCCTCACCGCTGACGAACATCATGGACGACGTGTTGAAGTTGCGATACCACGCGCGGAAGCGTGTTCCCGGCGGCATGACGCCCATGTACTGCGTCGCCGCTGGGTCCAGATAGGCAAAGGCGTACTGCGACTCGGCAAAGAACGGCGAGTCGGCTTCGCCACCACCGCCGACAATATCCTGTACAGGCGGGTTCTCCGCGCGCTGGTTGACCAGCAGCGCCGCCTGCTCACAATTCTCCGGCGAGGCGGGCAGCGGCAGCAGATCAATCAGCACAACGCCGTAGCTGTTGGCGATGATGTCCGACAGCGTGACCAGCGCCGGATCACAGGCGGCAACCGGGTTGCTGTTCTGCCAACTGCGCGGGCGTCCGGTGGCGTCCACTGGCGTGTAGGCGGCGTGCGTCAGCAGTTCGAGGTCATGGCGCAGGTTGCGGGCGGAAATATACGGTGTCGTGCCAATCAAGCCGATCCAGCCATCCGGGCGCACGCCAAAACCGAGCAGCTCATCCGAGAGCAGTTCGAGGTCGAGCAGCAGGTCGGGAATCAGCGTGGGAGAATTGCGATTGCGATTGTTGTTGTAGCTCTCAGGGCGGTTGTTCAAGCCCAGCAGTTCGTCCGCCAGCCGTTCCAGATCGCCGCGCGTCAGCCAGACCTGATCAAGATAGAAACTCTGCTGTTCGGGCGAGTTAAACGCCTGATTCAGCGCCAGCACGTCGGCATCGTCGCGTGCCTGCGCGCAGAAGTTGGGCGCATCCTGGGCAGTGGGCAGCGTCACGCCGTAAAGCAGGTTGAGCACATAGACCAGCGTTTGCAGGCTGCGGTCACAGCGCTCAATCGGTAGTCCGCCGCGCCATTCCTGCGGGCGGAAGGTCAGCCCGAAGAATTCGTCCGCCGAAAGCTCCAGGTCATGGCGCACGTTGCGCGCGATGATGAAGCCGTTGGGTGACGCGCCAATCCAGCCCGCCGGGCGGCTGCTTTCACCAAAGATCGCGCCTGCCAGCAGTTCGTTGTCGAACCAGAGGTCGACCAGATAACTTTCGGTGCGGTTGTCGATATTGCCCGTCCAGCCTTCGGGACGGACGGCAGCGCCCAGCGCGCTGTCTGCCAGCAGTTCGAGATCGGCGCGGGTTTCGCGGACGCGAATCTCAAACGGCACGGCGTTCTGCGCAGCCGGGGATGCGCGCAGGATGCTGTGCTGCTGCGCACCGAACCCGATTGCCAGCAGCAGCGCCAGCAGCAGTCCCCACACAGGTCTGAATTTGCGCATAAGACCCCTCAGGAATACCGTATGATGCCAGGAAACCTTTTTGAAACAGCTAACTCCATTATACACGCCGCCGCAGGGGGCGAAAGCGCGAGCAGAAAAAGGCGTGGAGAGGAGAAAGGATAAAGGGAAAAGGCGCGCGTGCTGGCATGCGCCGGACTCGTAGGGGCGGACCACGGTGTCCGCCCGCCGTCCCCCTCTTCATTAACAGGTTACTGCCCCAGCGGTTCCAGCCAGTATTCGCTGCCGCTGCCTTCCACCGTCCAGCCCACCACGCCGTTATAGTCCACCTGCCACCAGGTATAGCCCTCGCCGCAGACCGGACCGCCCAGCACGACAAATGTCGCGCCGTCGGGAATCTGCGTCAGGCGTTCGGCGCTGGTGCGTGCCTCGGCGCGCATGTTGTTGGGGCTGCCGCTGATATTGCGCCCGCTTTGCCCGGCGATCAGGCGCGGCGGCAGATTGTCGGGGCACGCGCTTGCCGCCTGCTGGCTCTGCGCGCCCGCCGTGCTGTCGCTGCCTGCCGGGTTGATCTGCCAGCGCAGTGCCCCCCAGGCGAAGTTGAGCGCGAAGTCCTCGTTCACCGCGCGCGGAATGGTCACCGTCACCCCAGCGCGCCAGACCATGCCATCCGGTTCATAGACACCTGTCGCCGGGTTGAACGCGGTGTAGGCGACTGCCTGCCCGGACGGTGCCAGCGCAAATGTCGGCAGGAAGAACCCGCGTGACAGCCACTGCGCCGCCAGCGTGCCATCGGGGTAGAGTGCCTGCCAGGTGTAGTCGGTTTCGCTGCTGGGGATCAGCCGCACACGCAGCGAGGTATCCGGGTTCTGCGCGCTGACCGCTTCGGGCGTGCCGTCCACGAGCGCGTTTTCGCCGGTCAGCGGGTCAATGATCTGCCACAGGTCGGTGTTGTACAGCACGCCGAGCCATTCGCGCCCGCTGCCGTCAAACAGGAACAGCGCCGCCACGACGAACTGGTTGGCATCGCCCAACTGCACGCGGCTCAGGGTTTCGCCCTGGGGGGAATAGAGCAGGTAGGTGTCGTAATCGAAGCTCTCCGTGCTGCGCAGCAGAATGCCCATTGCGCCCCACTGAATTTCGACGGGTGTTGGGACGCCCGTCTGCGGCGGAAGCTGATCGACGATGATGCTGGTACTGTCCAGCGCAAAATCATGCACCACGACACGATCCACGCCGCCGGGGTACGTCAGTTCCGTCCATGCCAGTCTGCTGCCATCGGGCGACCAGACCGGTGTGGAGCGGATAATCGCGTTGTCGGGGCGTCCATCCGGCGCGAAGAACGCAGCGTCCTGCGGTTGCCCGGCAATCAGGCGCATCTCGCCCGTTTGCGGGTTGAACGTCCAGATGTCGCCGGGCAGTTCGCCGCCGCCAATGCCGCCCTGGCTTTCCAGCGCCTGCATGCTGATGTCGGCATATGCCATGTAGGCAAGCGTGTTGTCCAGCGGGGAGATGCTCGGCAGGTGTGCGAAGCGCCCTTCAACCAGCGGGCGCGGGTCGCCGGACTCGTCCCATGCCCACAGGCTGCCCCCCGTGCCAATAATCAGCGGCGGGTCGGCGGGCGGGGTCTGGGCGTGGGCAGCAGGAGCCGGGAGGAGCAGAAACGGCAGCGCCAGCAGCATAAGCAACAGTCGAAACATGAGCATGCCCTTCAGTCTGTGACGAAGTATTGCGCTAATTGTGGGGCGAAACGCGCCGGGGTGCAAGGGGCGGGGGACTATCGCGCTTTGGGAAAGCAGGCGCGCACGGGCACAGAGAAGCCCGGCAGCACAGCGCCACCGGTCAGGGTATCGTCTACGCTGAGCTTGAGCGGGGCATGCTGCGGGCTAAAGACCTCGACGGACTGCTCTTCGGGGTTAGCGACCCACACCGTAGTCCCTGCCCGCAGATAGTTGACCAGTTTGAACCGCATTTCGTCGTGCGTATTGCCGGGCGACAGCACCTCTACCGCGAGGTCAGGCGCGGCAGGATTCCATGCCTCCTCACACGGTTCCGGCTGGCGGGCACGCGAAATAAAGCCCACATCCGGGATGTACTTCTCGCCGGACACCCAGTAGCCGCCATCAGCGCCGGTGACCCAGCCGAGATTGCCCCGCAGCACCACCAGATTGATATACGCCAGAAAAATGCCCGCGACAATCGAGGAATAGTTATTGGAGACCACTTCAATGATTTCTCCCCCGATGAACTCAAAACTGCGCCCGGCGTTTTCCGGCAGGGCAATCCAGCGGTCAAATTCCTCGACGGTCAGCTTGCTGCGAATCACCATTGCTGCTGCACTCACCTTAACGGCACAACACATTCTATGATGATAGTATACACTGTAGGTATACTGACGGCATCCGGGAGTTTTCTCAAGGACAGCCCGATATGAGAGAATGAAACCGCCCAATGCTCGATGAAATTGATCGCCTTCAACGGGAATATGCAGATACTCCACCAGACGATACGGCTATGTCTATCGTTGCAACAAGTGATAATCCAACCAGGCTGCTGTGCCAAACAAAGGAAGTGTGGACTGTGGTTGCTAGGTTCGGACGCTATTTTGAGGAGTATCTGGGTGATTGGCCACCAGATGAGGTGGTATTCGCGCAACTACCAGATTGGGCACGCGCCGAGATACCCTACATACAAGATCGTTTTGTAGACATTAATGAGCGTGAATGGATTTGGTGGAATTGTGTTTCGGGGGATAATTTCGTGAAAGTTGATTTGTACATTGAAGCGTTTCCAACATCCAGTTGGATTATGGTAGAACTCATTGAAGCGCTGGGCGGAAACGTAGTCTACCGTGACGACTGGATTAGCCTCGATTCTGCCCGCAAGCTCGTTCCTTAAAGGGGTAGGTTTTGTGCCTGAGCGTGATCACATTCCGATTGAGGAAATCTTCGCGTTTGTAAACCCATATATTGATCGCTTCAGATCGAAACAGGACCTGGTTATCAAGGTATCACGGTTCAGTGAGGGTGCTGACGCTGTGTGCGACATTCAGTTGGATTCGCCCGAACTGTTTGGAAGCATCAAAATATGGTCAAGCATGACTTTCCACTTTGAAGCTTTGGGTGCAGATACAGGCGTACACCATCTTAATCTCTCCGCACCCTATGCAGTTTTAGATGAACTGGTTCCATTTCTCGAAGTTATGGAACGTATATATCTTGGCTAATACGATTGAATCAGAAACCCCGATATTACATATAACTGCCATCAATCCAATCATCCCATGCGAACAGGCTGAATCACTGCTATCCCCTGCGCGCGAAACGCGCCGGGGTGCAAGGGGCGGGGGACTATCGCGCTTTGGGAAAGCAGGCGCGCACGGGCACAGAGAAGCCCGGCAGCACAGCGCCACCGGCAGCGCGCATCAATACTGTAATGTCGAGGCGTGCCTGAATCCGTTATAATGAGACTGTGTCGCCTTAACCGCGTGTGCCGGTTCATTTGATTGAGAGTTGTGCTGCCCGCATGGATTCCCTGACTCCGCTGAGTCCAACCCTGTTTGAAACCCTGAAAGCGGCACTCGGCGCTGAGATGAGGACGACTGCCTACTCCAAAACAACCCTGGTGCATATTTCGCACACGCTGGAAGACCTGGTGCTGCGGCAGCATCTGCCCGCGCTGATTCTCACCGGTTTTCAGGAATCGTCGCACTGGCGCGCAGAAACCGAACGCTATCGCACGCTGGCACAGTCGGTCCAGCAGGTTGCCGTCTTTGTTGGCAAGCCGCTGCCGCCGGACAGCCACGCCGCGTGGTGGTCCTTTGAACTGCAACCCGGCGACCCGCTGCTGGAAGAATGGTTTTTGCTGATTCTCGCCCCGACCTTTTCCGTTATCCTGTGCGGGCAGGACTCCGGCGCGGCGCACGACGTTGAAGCGCTGCGCCTGTTTGATACTTTCCTCAGCTTTGAACCCACTGTGGTCAACATCGCGCTTGATCTGCTCGAAGACTATATCGCCGCGCGGGATGCCCAGCGCGTGCAAAGCCTGCGTGACCTGCGCCTGCGCTGCAACACCGACGCCACCGACCTGCATCTGGTCAGCAACTTCGTGCGCGAGGTGCTTGGTTTTGAAGAACATCTGCAAAAAGCGCTCGACACCGCCCGTGAGGCTGAGGAGCGCATGCGCGAGGACGCCTACCGGCTGGCGCTGGAACAGGAACGCCTCAAAGTCATGCTCGATTTTTTCCGCTATGCCTCGCACGATTTCCGCACGCCGATCTCGACCATCAACACCAGCCTGTACCTGCTGGAGCGTTCGCACACCGAAGAGCAGCGCCGCCGCCACATGCGCACGCTGGGCGAACAGGCGGAAAGGCTGGGCGATCTGGTCAACGAACTGTTCACGCTGTACATGCTGGAAGATGACAGCGCGATTCAACGTGTGATCGTCAGCCCGGCAGACCTGATTCACGACGCTGTCGTACAGGTCGAATCGCAGCTTGCGGCGGGGCATGTGACGCTGGAAATCCAGATTGATCGGGACCTCTATTCGGTCAGCGTTGACCGTGTCGCCATTCATCGCGCGCTGCTGCACCTGCTCAACAACGCCATTCGCTACAGCCCACCCGGCAGCACAGTGACCTTCAGCCTGACGTCCTACGGAGCCGAGCAGGTGGCGCTTGCCATTCGTGACCGGGGGACAGGCATTTTGCCGGACGATTTGCCACGGATCTTCGAGTACTTTTTTCGCGGGGATCGCGCGCGCGCGGTGGAAACCGGCGGGCTGGGGCTGGGGCTGCCTATCGCCCGCCGCGTGATTGAACGGCACGGCGGCACGATTCTGGTCGAAAGCACGCCCGGCGCAGGCAGCACTTTCACCGTGCTGCTGCCGCGCGCCAACCCCGAAGCCCCGCCAGAGTAACCTGCCGCCGCCTGGTGGTCACGATTTCCACGTTTTGCGCAGCACGCGCAGCCAGTTTTCATGCGTGATCTTGCGCAGCGCGGCGTCATCGTAACCGGCAGCGCTGAGCGCCTGCACCAGCGCAGGCAGCCCGGCAGCATCACCCAGCGCGGCGGGCAGCGTCGTGCCGTCAAAGTCGCTGCCAAAGCCCACGCGGTCAATGCCCACGTGCTCCACGAGATAATCAATATGGCGCACAATCGTGCTCAGCGGTGTGCTGGTATCGCGCGTGCCGTCCTCGCGCAGGAACATGTTGCCAAAGTTGACGCCGACCATGCCGTCGCGTTCGCGGATCGCGGCAAGCTGTTTATCGGTCAAATTGCGCGTCAGCCGGCACAATGCCCAGGCGTTGCTGTGCGTGGCGACCAGCGGCGCATCGCTCAGCGCGGCGACATCCCAGAAGCCGCGCTCATTCAAATGTGACAGGTCGAGCAGAATGCCCAGTTCGTTGCAGCGCCGCACCAGCCGTTTGCCCGCGTCGGTCAGTCCCGGTCCGGTGTCTGGCGAGTGCGGAAAGGCGAAAGGCACACCTGCGCCGAAGATGTTTGGGCGGCTCCAGACGATGCCCAGCGAACGCAGCCCGGCGGGAAAGAGCACTTCGAGCAGGTGCAGATCGCTGTCCAGCGCTTCCGCGCCTTCGATATGCAGCACCGCCGCAATCACGCCGTTTTGCAGGCAGGTTTCCAGTTCATTCACCGTGCGGCAGATTTTGAACTGCCCGCCAGACTGCGCCTCCACGCGGAAGGTCTGTGCCAGCCCTGCCAGCGTGGACTGCACACTGGTGTCGTAGGGCAGGGCGGCTGCCAGCGGAAAAGCATAGCTGCCGTCCGGCTGCATGTACTTGCTGCGATCCGGCGGCGGCGCGGTGGCAGTTGCGGGGTCGGTGGCGAAGGCGGCAAAGAACCCCGCCGCAAAACCGCCTTCCCGCGCGCGCGGCAGGTCCAGATGCCCACCGGGGTTGCGCCCGAAGAAATCGTAGCCCTCAGGAAAATTGCCATCCTCAGGGCGCGGAAAGAGGTACCGCGACAGACTGTCGTTGTGCCCGTCAAAGATGGGATACTGTGAAGCGGTCATTATGCCTCAATTCGTCGGAATGTCCGCAAACAGGGAGACTGCACGCCGGCAACCGCGCTGGCGTTTCACCGCGTGATGACCGGGCAGGGGCAATACAGGCTTTCATGCGCCCCTGCACAGGTACCTGTGCTTTAACACTAAGTGCAACCACAGAAATCTCGCGGGATTATTTTCTGTAGGGGCAGGTCTGAGACCTGCCCCTACATCCGACATTTTCAATTTGGTTGTACTTAGCCGTAAACGCGGACAAGGGGATTATCGTCTTTAAGAAAATAACCAGGTTACCGGTAGGTTGAAGCATGCTTCAACCCTACGAAAAACGTTATTTGATTGAATTTTTGAATTGCATAATCCCCTTGTTCAGGAAGACAGATGACTAGATCGGCGCTTGAGCTTTCGCGCGGCGGCTTATTCTTCGTCGTCTGCCTTGTCTGCCTTGCCGCCAAACTGCTGCACAGCCTTTTCCAGCTCGGCACGCAGCGACTCCCACGCATGCTTGAACCCGGTGACCACGTCATCGCTCACCGCGTCGCCGCGTTTGCGCGCCTCTTCCAGCCGCGCCTGCGCTTCTTTCAGGCGTTCACGCAGCTCGTCCAGCGCTTTTTCGTATTCGCCGCGCATGCTGCTGCTGACATCGTCGGCACGCTTGGTCATCTGTTCAAGGTCCACCCCCCAGCTCTTCAACTGGTCGTTAAGCTGGTCGCTGATTTTGCTGAAATCCAGGGACCACTCGATCTTTTTACCCTGCTCAGATTTGTCGCTCATTAACTGCTCCTTGCCAGTTTGACAGGCTTGTTTATGCCATCGAAGATGTTGATTCTACCCGCGCCGCGCCCGCAAGACAACACCGACGCGCGCCGCGAGTGGTCGCATGAGAAATCTGCCGGGGTTTACTGATCCGACCATAAAAAACTAAATCCGCAGAGCGCAAACACCGCTGGTGCAAGTTTAGCATGTTGCAGGCGGATCAGTAAGAAACACCATCATGGTGTTGCAGGGGATGTGCTGCAAACGACGTTTGCCCGGCACGTCCAGCGCCCGGACGCCCCGGCAGGCGTCCCTGCACGTCTGTTTCGATCAACTGTGACCCACACAACTGTGACCCACACAACTGTGACCCACACAACTTTGGATGCGGCAGCCCTGAACACGCACCGGGCAGTGGTTGCCAGTGCTGTGCCGCCGCGTTTATAATCAGGCTGATCACCGTTCGCAGACCGGGCAGCGCCGGGAGGAAAACTATGACTGCTGCCAGTGTTG
>DAOTWP010000255.1:0-18097 GCA_034435675.1 Anaerolineae bacterium | reverse complement strand
GGATGCATCACGCTGCTGATCGTGCTGGCGGCGCTGGCAGGGTTTGGCGTGCTGCTGTGGCAGAATGCCGCACCCGCCCCGATGCTGGCAGCAGTGGTGCCGACGCAGGTAGAGCCAACAACCGCGCCGAATGCATGGCAGTTGATCCAGCAGGCAGGCTTTGAGAGCAGCATCACCCCCGCGCCTACGGTGGCGATTGCGACCCAGCCCTTCATCGCGCCGACTCTGCCCCCTGCCGAGAGCCAGCTCAGCGGACCCGTGGCGGCAGGTGCCGTGGGCGGCGGCGCGGCGCCGACGTTTACGCCCTTTAGTGGTGCGGTGACACCCACACTGCCGCCGACTGCCACACCGTCGCCGCGCGCGGAGGATGTCACAGCGAGTCCTTTCGACGCGCAGGCGACGATTCAGGTCGCCCAACTGCAAACGCGCCCACCTGTCAGCGAATGGTCAGATCCGCCGTTGATCCCGCCCGTGAATCGTGACCCGCTGGGGCGTGACCACTACTGGCTGATGCGCCCGGTGGACTCCAACGCGCGCAACACTACCGAGGGGCTGGCATATTATCCTTATGGTTCAGACGGTCCTGAGAACACCCTGCGCATTCATCACGGCATCGACATCCCCAACCCGGTAGGAGAGAATATCCGCGCCGCTGGGGATGGTGTTGTGGTGTTTGCCTCCAGCCCGGAAACGCCGATTTTTCAATCCACCAGTTCCTATGGGAATGTGGTCGTTATTGAGCATGACTTCGGCTACAACGGTATGCCGATCTTCACCGTGTATGCGCACCTGCAAGCGCCGCTGGTTAGCAGCGGGGATCGCGTCGCTGGTGGGGATATTATCGGACTGAACGGCAACAGCGGGGACGCCAGCGGGCCACATGTGCATTTTGAGGTGCGCATTGCGGCTGATCTTGCCAGTGCAACCTATGGCTCGACCTACAATCCTTACCTGTGGCTGGTGCCTTATGTGGGGCATGGCGTCGTGGTCGGTCGGGTGTTGGACAGTCGGGGCAGACAGTTGCAGGATTTGCCAGTTACACTGCGCAACTGGGGCAGCGGGCTGGTGATTGCATCAACCACAACCTATGTGTTTCCGGATTCGCCCTCGCGTGTGAATCCTGATCCCATCTGGGATGAAAATTTCGCGTTTGGCGATATTCCCGCCGGACGTTATGAAGTGACCACCACTATTGACGGGCAGCGGATTTCACGCATTGTGGATGTCCTCGAAGGACGCACAACCTGTGTGGTGCTGCAACTGCGCGATTCGCAGACGCCACCGCCGGAAAATGCGGATCAGTGCTGAGGAGGCAGGTTCAGCAGCGGGCTGATGCGCGCGGCTCTGCGCGGGTGCGTTGGGTATCCGGTGGTTTTGCGGCATGGCGGTAGCGCTGCATTTCCGCTACACTTGCCCATGCTTTTTTGTTTGGGGTCTTGAGAGGGACTTACGATGCTCAGTCACTCTGGTAAAAAAATTTCCCGTGCCGGGCTGCTGCTGCTCTTGGCGCTGCTGCTGTCGCTGACACTGGCTGTCATGGCGCAGGATGCGACACGCACCCTGCAAAATGGGGCAGTCGTTAATGGCAGTATCAACGCGGATAATCTGATACAGGTCTACAACTTCTCTGGCACAACCGGGCAGGTGATTACCCTTCAGGCGATCAGTGTAGATGGATTGGCACTGGCACTCTCGATCACAGACGCGCAGGGAGGCTTGGTCGCGCAGGCGGCGGACTCTGGCGCGACAGGCGCAGTGGCACTTGCCGGGGTGACAATGCCCCGCACCGAAACCTATTATGTTACCCTGTCACTCGTACCCGGCGTAGACACTCCGACGCAGGGCAACTTCCAATTGGTATTTACCGCCAGCGGAGAGTCGGTCACTGCTGCAACGCTGGAACCCACCGCCGAAACGGGCACTACCCCGCAGATTCTGCCGCCCCCGGTAGCGACAACCGCTGCGGTAGAAGCTGGCACGCTTGAGACCACATTTGGGTTGGAAGTCAGCCTGACATGGAACACAACGGCAAATCTCGACCTTGAGGTTCGCGACCCGGTGGGTGGCAGCCTGTACTGGTTTACCCCCGAAGTCGCCAGTGGCGGGGTGTTCAATACCCCCAACATCAACGGCGCTTGCGAGAACGTTACAGCAGATTCCCCGACAGAGACACTCTCGTGGGGCATTGGCCCAGTTCCGACGGGCAGCTACGAAGTGCTGGTCTATTACCAGCAGGTGTGCGACGAGGCGGCGGCAAATGATCCCGTATCGTTCACAATCAGCATCACGCTGGACGGTGTAGATCTGGAGCCGATCCAAGCCACCTTGCTGCCGGAACAGGTATTTATCGGCAGCTTTACCGTGATTGCCGATGGCAGCACTCGTCTGGGCGCTAATGGCGTCTACAGCGAATCCTTGAGTATCCCTGCTGCTGAACTGCTTGCCGGGCAAACGCCCCTTGCGCGCACCGGGACGGTCAGCGGCACAATCACAAACGACAACTTCTTCGATACCTACAGCTTTGAAGGTTTGTTTGGGGACGTGGTCACCGCCACGCTGACAGCCGTCAATGGTGGCAGCCTGGATACGCGCCTGTTCCTGCTGGACAGCACGGGCAATGTCGTAGCGTCAAATGATGACGACACTAGCGACCCGGCGATCACGACCACTAATTCCGCCATTCGTAATTTTACACTGGTGGCGGACGGCACCTACACGCTGGTGGCAACGCGCTATGGGCAGCAACTTGGCGGGACAGCGGGCGATTATGAACTGACACTGATAGTGGGCAGTGCGGGCAGCGATGCCAGCAGTGCCGCGCTCGATCAGATTACCTCGCTGGGGCTGCCGCGTGGGGACATCGAAATTGCGCTGCTGTGGGACACCAGCGCAGACTTCCAGCTCCTTGTGCGAGATCCAACCGGGTTGGCAGTCTATGATGATCGCAGGTCGGTGTCCAGCGGTGGGCAGTTGATCGCGGTAGGCAACCAGAACTGCGTGCGTGCGAGCGGGTCACCGATTTCCTATATCTATTGGCCCACTGGCACACTGCGCTTTGGGACAAATGAAGTCTACGAAATCGAAGTCTGGTTCCAGAATATCTGCGGTGACAACACCCCTGTAGAGCCGGTGCTCAGCGTAATCGTGCAGGGGCGCAGTGTTTTCTCGCAGACGATTACCGGCATCCGTGAGAATGAACGCTATCTGATCAGTTTCGCGGCGCAGTCCGACGGGCAGATCGTGCCTGGTCCCGGCGGGATTATCGGCAGTCCTGGCGATTTGGACTTCACTTCGCTGAATTTCCAGTCACAGATTGCGCAAGCCGTCCCGGTAGTTCCCGGCGAACCGCTGCGCGGCGCGATTACGCGCGATGACAAATTCGACATCTATGCTTTTGATGGCCAATCTGGGGACCGGGTGCGCATCAGCATGGAAGCGCTGGACGGTACGCTGGACGCTGTGTTGGCTGTGGTGGACGCGGACGGTATCGAAATTGCCCAGAATGACGATGCGCCTGGGGGGACCACGCGCAATTCCTTGATCGCCGATTTGCAGATTCCCGCCGATGGTCGTTATTACATCATTGCAACTCACTATGGTGCATTGTATGGAACAACGATTGGGCGCTATAATCTCACATTCTCACGGTTGAACTAGTGCTAAAACGCGCTACAATACGCCCTAATTTCCGGAGCGGTAACCCCACTTTGATAAGTTATTATATGTCATCGCTGTGGTGACCTTGCAATGAAAGTGATGTGGATCATGAGAGGACGCTTGCTTTTGCCCGCCATGCTGGTACTGGTTGTGATGTTTGCTGCCTGCGCACCACCGCCAGAATTGCGTGATGATAGCTTGCTCAACGACTCCAGCTTGGTGGACGGCGATCCCTGCGGCGCTCCTTGCTGGCAGGGGATTACGCCGGGGGTCACTTCGTGGAATGAAGCGTTGACCATTCTTGAAGACAATTCGCGTTTGACCAATTTCCAGGTCGAAGAACTGGAAGCCGAAGGCGGCGGCACGATTCTGCGCGCGACGTGGGAACAGCGTCGTGGCCCGACCTGCTGCCAGATGTTCAGCGAAGATGGTCAGACGGTCAGTATTCTGTTCTTGCAGGTTGCGCCGCGCATGCGCCTGGGTGAGGTCATCCAAACGCATGGCGAACCCGCCTATGCCATTGGCAGCGAGTTCAGCGACGAACAGGCAGTCATGAACCTGATTTACCCGGATAAGCAGATGGTCGTTTACGCCTTTGTTGAAGGACCTGAAGGCGCATTGTCCGAGACCAGCGAAATCGTCGCCGTGCTGTATATGAATGCTGCCGAAATGGTGCGTTTGGTCAGCAGCAACAACCTGCATGCCTGGCAGGGTTATGCCCCATACTCCACCTATGCTCCTGACAGCACTGAATTTTCGCTGACCCCACTGCCGGCAGAGGAAGTGGAAGCCCTGGTGGAACAGGCTCGCCAGGAAGCAGAGTCTGAAGCGACTGCTGCTCCGGCAGAGGGCACGGAAGCTGCCGCCCCTGCGGAGGAGCTGTCGCCGGAAGCTACCGCAGAAGCGACTGCTGCCTCTGGTTAATCTTGTTGTGTGCTTTTCAGCAGGTTTCGCCTGCTTTTGATGTGCGTCTGGTCAAAAACCATTAACACCGTCAAGGCTTGGGGAGCGCCTGGTTGCTTGCGGCTAAAGCTCCCCGTCTGTGTTTCGACTACCGGTCAAGACACCCGCAAGGCTGGCAGCACCAGTAAAGTAGCGCACCGTACCACGCGGCGCGTGGCTTTCTGGTTGTTGCATCCCACATAACCGTGAAGTGAAGGAGCAATCAGCATGAGTGATGAAACAACAACCACTGCACCGCGTTCCGTGAATGATCTCAAAACAGGCATGGAACTGAAGGGTGTGGTCAAACAGATTGAATTGTACGGCGCGTTTGTAAACGTTGGAATCGGTCAGGACGCCCTGCTGCATATTTCGCAGTTGGGCAAACCCAATGTGCGTAACGTGGATGAGGTTGTTAAGGTTGGGGACGAGATTACCGTCTATGTCCTCAAAGTACACAAGGACACCGGACGTATCGCTCTGTCCATGGTCAAGCCACCCGCTATCAACTGGGATGAGCTTGGGGAAGGGCAGATGGTCACGGGCAAGGTCGTGCGGATCGAGAAATTTGGCGTGTTTGTGGACATCGGCGCAGAACGCCCCGGTATGATCCACATTTCCGAACTGGCAGAAGGTTACGTCAAGACGCCGGAAGATGTGGTCCGCATCGGTGATGATGTCGAGGCGCGGGTTATCAAGATTAACCGCAAGAAACGCCAGATTGACCTGAGTCTCAAGCCTGTTGCTGAGCCGGTGGCAATAATTGAAGAAGAACCAGAAGACGAGTCGCTGACGGCAATGGCAATGGCATTCCGCCGCGCGATGTCTGAAGACGATTTTGCTGCTTCACGTCCCAGTGGCAAAAAGCGCGACAAACGTGATCGCCGCGACAACAAATCCTCGCGTGAGCGCGAAGAAATTTTCGCCCGCACGCTGCGCCGCCGCAACGACTAGTGATAGCGCGCGCGGCATGGACACGTCTGGTTGGTGTTCCAACACGAGTACGCCGGTCTTTTGCCTCCGCCGTAATCATCATCATGCTGAGCCTGCATCCTATGAAGAAGCAGGCTCAGATGTAATGCTTGAGATGCCCTTTAGTCTTCTTCTGGCAGTGGGGCGCTCAGTTTTTTCCACAGCAGGACGCTGACGACCACAAACAGCCCAGTGATATTGAGTTCATGCAGCAGGCACCACATGCACAACGCCTGAATGCGGAAGACCTGCAAGTAGACCAGCCACATCGAATAAAGCCACGCAAACAGGGTGATCCCAAACAAGATTTCCACCCCAAAACGGCGCAGCACTTCAATGCGGTTTTCCAGCAGCACCAGCCCGCCCATCACCAGATACGTGCCCAGCCCTAGCACGGCAATCGGAATGCCAGCCATCTTGGCATAATCGCTGGTACGCACGGCATCGCAGTTAAAGACCGCGCCTTCAGCACAGATCATTTCCGTATTGACGAGGGTAACATAGCTCAGATACCCGCTGACACCAATCCCAAATACAACCAGTAGTATGCAAATATTGCGCAGAGTCAACCATTTTTTGGCAAGATTTGGTTGGGACTGCTGGATTCTCTGCTCTGAAACCGTTTCTTTTGTTGCCATTTGCTTTAGCCCTCTGTTATTACGCTAAATCCGTCATTAAAAACTGCCCATATTGCGCCGGCGTGTCACCGGTGTGCGGGAGCAGCCCGGACGCTTTTGGGCAGGCGACAGCACAAGCCGTCGGACAGCTTCTTAGTCCAGCAGGTATACCGAAAGCTCGGTGCCTGCCGGGACAAAATGAACAGCTTCAGGAATAATCAGCAGCCCGTCTGCCCGCACCATCGCAATCAATGCTGCTGAACTTTGCGATCCCGCTTCATAGGCGACCAATCGCTCGTCCTTGCGCTGGAGGGTGACGCGCACGTAGCTGCGTCGTCCATCCGAATGCAGGTCTTGACCTGCAACCGCGGTGCGCAGTCGCGGCTCAGTCACTTTGCCTGCCAGCTTGAGCAGCAGGGGGCGCACCAGCACTTCGAAAGTCACCGTTGCAGAGACCGGGTTGCCGGGCAGCCCAAAAAACGGCACACCGCGCACGCGCCCAAATGCCAGCGGCTTGCCGGGACGCAGATTGATGCGCCAGAAGTTGATCTCGCCCAGTTCCTGCATGACTGTGCGGATCAGGTCTGCCGCGCCAACCGACACCCCTGCGGAACTGATAATCAGATCAGGTTGCAGCGCCAGCGCCTGCTCAAAAAGGTGCCGGACATCCGCCAGTGTATCGCGCGCGATCGGCAGTCGCGTGGCAGCGCCGCCACAGTTGGCAACCAGTGCGGCAATTGTGTGACTGTTGGCATCGTAGATTTTGCCGGGCGGCAGCGGCATGCCTGCGTTTACCAGTTCATCCCCGCTGCTCAGCACCGCGACGCGCGGCTGGCGAACGACCTGTACCTGCGCTTGACCCAGCGACGCCAGCATGCCGATGTCAACCGGACGCAGTAAGTGTCCTGCTGGCAGTATCAGCTCGCCTTCGCGCACATATTCGCCCACCTGCCGCACATGTTCGCCCATCTGCACTGCCCGGAACAACCCGACCTGTGCGGGTGGGTCGCTGCCTTCGCGGGTGTCCCACACGCTGTCAGTATCTTCAACCGGGATAACGGCATCTGCGCCAGTGGGTATGGGGGCGCCGGTCATGATGCGCGCTGCCTGTCCCTGTTCAAGCGTGTCCAGTGGGGTGCTGCCAGCCGGAATGTCCATTACCACTGCAAGCTGCACCGGGGTCGCGCGGGTGGCGGCAGGGCTGTCCGCAGCGCGCACGGCATACCCATCCATTGCCGAATTGGGGAACGGCGGCAGATTGACCGGAGACCTGATCTCCGCCGCCAGCACACGCCCCGCTGCGTCATCCAGCGCCACAGGTTCAGCCGCCAGTGGGGTAATGCCAGCAAGTATTCTTTCCAGCGCATCATCGACGTTGAGCAAGTCTGCCAACAGTTTATCCTTGTTTCTTTGCGATTACAGGGAGCAGCGACGAAGTGAACGCCTGTTGTTGATGCGGTAGGTTGTGCCCCTGATTCCGGCATTTCCAGCCGGTTTCCGTACCTAACGAGTGCAACCAGATTGAAAGTGTCGCATGTAGGGGCGGGTCCCAGACCCGCGCCCTACGGAAAACAATCTCGCGAGAGTTCTATGGTCGTACTTAGACCGCAAATTATAGCATCATCTGATACCAGTTTTACAGCCTTCCTAGCAGCTTGGTGTAAAATAAGTGCTAACAAATTGTCGAGGTTCTTTAACGAGTCGTGGTGCTATGATCGCTTCGATCAACCTTCAATCGCTGCTGAACAGTCTGCCCGACCTTGCGCCGCTGGATCGGTCGTTGGTTGAGCGTGCCTATGTGCGTGCCGAGCGCGCGCACGAAAACCAGACTCGCAAATCTGGCGAGCCTTATTTCACCCATTGTGTTGCTGTGGCGCAGATTCTGGCGGATATGAAGCTGGATGCCGAGGCAATTGCCGCCGCCCTAATGCACGACATTGTTGAAGACACTCCGGTAACGATTGACGAACTGCGCGCGGAATTTGGACCAAAGGTGGCGATGCTGGTTGATGGCGTGACCAAACTGGCGAAGCTGCCCATCAATGTCGAAAAAGACAACGGCAGGCGCAGCAGCAGTGTCAGCCGTGAACTGGAATACATGCGCAAGATGTTCCTGACGATGGGGGACGATATTCGGGTCGTGCTGATCAAGCTGGCAGACCGCCTGCACAATATGCGCACGCTGGGCTATATGAGTCCCCAAAGCCAGCAGCGCATTGCGCGTGAGACGATGGAGATTTTTGCCCCGCTGGCGAACCGGCTGGGCATCTGGCAGATCAAATGGGAGCTAGAGGACCTCAGCTTCCGCTATCTTGAGCCGGATCAGTATCGCGTCATTGCCGCCAGTCTTGCCGAGCGCCGTGCAGACCGCGAGTCATATGTCACCCGTATTGGCGACACGCTGCGCAAGGAACTGGCGAAGTTCAACATTAACGGCGCGACGATCTCGGCGCGTCCCAAGCACATCTTCAGCATCTATCGCAAGATGGCGCGCAAAGAAGTGCCGTTTGAGCAGGTTTTTGATGTGCGGGCGGTGCGCGTGGTGGTTAACACCGTGCCGGAGTGTTATCTGGTGCTGGGCATTGTCCATAACCTCTGGCGTCCAATCCCCGGCGAGTTTGATGATTATATTGCTGCGCCAAAAGACAATTTCTACCAGAGTTTGCATACGACCGTGCTGGATGACAGAGGGAAAACCGTCGAGGTGCAGATTCGCACATGGGAGATGCACGAACACGCCGAGTACGGGATTGCGGCGCACTGGCGCTACAAGGAGGGCGGCAAAAAGCACGATGCGGCATTCGAGAAACGCATTGCCTATCTGCGCCGCCTGATGGAATTTGGCAGCGATGTCAACGAAGACCCTGAAGCGTTTATGGAAACCATGCGCAGCGAGGTGTTTCAGGATCGCGTCTACGCCTTTACGCCCAAAGGAGACATCATTGATCTGCCGGTGGGGGCGACGCCGATTGACTTTGCCTACCATATTCACACGGACATTGGCAACCGCTGCCGGGGCGCGAAGGTTCACGGGCGGTTGGTCAACCTGAACTACCAGTTGCAGACCGGCGATCAGGTTGAAATCATGACTTCCAAGCGCGGCGGACCCAGCCTGGACTGGCTGAATCCTGATCTGGGCTATGTGCGTACCAACCGTGCGCGCGAAAAAGTACGCCATTACTTCCGCAAGCTCAACCGCGATAAGCATGTCTCGTTAGGGCGCGAAATTCTGGAACGCGAGATGAAGCGACTGAGTATGCTCGATACCATGACGCTGGAAGCTGTCGCCCATTTGATGAATTATGCCAAACTAGATGATCTGCTTGCGGCAATTGGTGTCGGCGACCTCAATATTGCGGCGGTTTCGAACCGGTTGGTGGAGCTGGACCGGCGCAATAACGAAGATGAAGACGCGATGCTCAAACCGCGCCGCCCCACACTGGCGGTGGACAGTGCACACGGCGTTGCCATCACCGGCACCAGTGGACTGCTCGTTCAGCTTGCCAAGTGCTGCTCGCCGATGTCCGGCGATGAAATTGTCGGGTATGTCACACGTGGGCGCGGGGTGACAGTGCATCGCAAAAGTTGCTCCAATATCCTGATGCTGCCCGACCCTGAGCGCCTGATTGATGTCTCGTGGGGGCGGGTTGCGGACGAGCAGCGCTATTCTGTTCCGGTTGAGGTTGTTGCGTTTGACCGCCCGGGATTGATGCGTGACATCAGCACGGTGATTGCGGACGAAAAGGTCAATATGACCGCTGTTGAAGTGTCTGTACGTCACGATATCGCCACACTGCACCTGACGATTGAACTGCCCGATTTGCACCGCTTGACCCGGTTGCTGACGAAGGTCGAGAACATTCCTAATGTTGTCGAGGCGCGCCGGCGTCATATGACATGATCTGCGCGCAGATGTGCTGCTGATTGGGCAATAGCTGCGCAGCGCCATCACTTTATTACTGGTTTTGTGGGGCAGGGACACAATGCTTGTGGACGCCTTTGTTGTGGCGTTTCCGGCTGGTATCCGGGTGGATTTGTCCGCTTCTGCGGTAGAACAGTGGTGCTTGACCGTTGTTTCTTTCACAAGATTACTATATCATGCATATTAGCTACCTTGACACTCTTGTTATCTCTATGCGTTGCGGGCAGTGAACGGTTCCTCTAATCACCTGCCCGACGTCAGGAAATGGGATGATGCAACCGACGCTTTTTCATGAGTTATTGAGCAGCCAGCTCAGGGCACTGGATAGTCATGTGCGCGTAATAATTATTCATCCTAACCTGCGCCAAAAGGTGCTCGCACTCAGCACACTGCTGGCGCAATCTGGGGCAGCGTATCTCTGTCTCGTTGGGCACCGGCTGACTGTGCGGGAACTCGATGAGCAGCTTGAGCGGGTGTTGCACGAACAGGATACGCCGATGCTGTTGGTGTTGGATGAGGTTGATCGTGCAGAGGGGGCGGCGCTGGAAGTGTTTCTTGAGACCCTGCTGGCACGCCTACCAGACATCCGCGTCGCACTGATCAGCCGGGTGCTGCCGTTCAATCTGCTGCAAGAAGCCCGCCTGCGCGCGCAGGTGCGCTGTATCCCGCAAGACCCCGAACTGCTGCTGTGGGAATACGCCGAACGACAAGAGCGCCCGCTGCTGTTGGAAGTGCGCGCGTTTGGGGCAGGGCGCGTCCTGCTCAATGGGCAGCCAGTCAATAGTTGGGATGGTATGCTGCCGCGTGCGCTGTTCTTCTATCTGGTGGATCGCGGTATGACCACCCGCGCGGATGTTTTTGCGACCTTCTGGCCCAATTTGACAGTGCGCGAAGCAACGAATGTATTTCATGTTACCAAGCGCAAGATCAGCGAGGTGCTGGGTATTGACCTGACGACCTATTGGTCTGGCTTCTATCGTATTTCGCCTGATATTGAACTGAGCTACGATGCTGCCGGATTTTCCGAACTTGTGCAGAACAGCGCCATTGCCGAGCCTGCGCAGGCTGTTCACTACCTGACCCGCGCGGTAGAACTGTATCGTGGCGATTTCTTGACCACCCTCAACAGCCCCTGGGTGCACAACCGCCGCAAGCAGTTGCTGGCAGAATACTGCGACGCGCTGCTGGCACTGGGCAAGGCAAAAGAACACGGCGGCGACTCGGCTACAGCGCTGGGGTTGTATCTGCGGGCGTTTGCGAAGGCACACTCCCGCGAGGATCTGGCACGTAGTGCGATGCACATTTACGACCAGATGGGCTATTACGCTGACGCGCTGACAGTCTACGACGTGATGGCAGAGGCGCTGTGGGCAGAGATGCAAATTCTGCCTGCCGAGCATGTGCAGGTGCTTGCCCAAAGCATTCGCCAAAAACGCGCCTGAAGCGTGAAAGGGACAGCCGCGCCCAACCAGCAGCCCTGTCCCTGCGCAGTTTGGTGTCGCTAGTTCTCGATTTCTACTTCCTCGGCAGGTTCGGGTTCTCCGTTTTCCGGCGGCACAAAGCGTTTCTGGTACATCACCACGCCGCTGACGGCTTCTTTCGGGCGCAGGGAAAGCACATAATCCCCGCCCGATTTGCCGCGTTTCAGCAGCGGGGCACGGCTGATGCGCATATACAACGGCTTATGCTTGTTGGTCAGGACGATGATGTTGTCATCGGGCTTGCCAATTGCAGCGGCAGCCACACCCTCACTGTCCTTTGGCGTGCGCATAGCAATCACGCCGCTGCCTGCGCGCCCCTGGATGGGGAATTCTTCAGACGGTGACGATTTCGCAATGCCGTCTGCGGTGATGGTCCATACGCTCAGCCCATCCATAACCGGAAATGCGCCCACCACATGATCTGCATCGTTTTCCAGCTTGATGCCGCGCATGCCGCCTGCTGGCAGTCCGGTGGGGCGCACATCGTTTTCTTCAAAGCGTATACCCTGGCCCCCCGCTGTAATCAGCATGACCTGGTCATGCCCGGAGGTCGGGAAAACCCAGCCAAGCTGGCTGCTGCCAACATTCATCACGGTGAAAACATTCGCGGTCATGCCCGGCAGGTCTTCAATGCGAATACGCTTGACATCTTCACCGGTGGTCGCCAGAAACAGGTAGCCGTTTTCGAGGTTGGCAGGCAGGCTGATGGCGGCGACGATGGTATCGTTCGACTGCAAGCCGCACAGACTGCTGTATGCCGTACCCTCTGCCGGGTCATTCACCTGTGGCAGCAGTTGAACCGGGATGGTTGCCGCCTGTCCACTCGCAGTGAACAGATACAACACCTGTGAAGTGCTGCCCTCCAGAATTATGCCCGGCGGGTCTTTCATTTCCGTCGTCACACGCGGCGCGGTGGTATCATAGGTGCGCCCCAGTTTGCCCGCCACGGTGAGCGTAATCCATGTGGCTTCATCAGGGATGAGCATTTCCTTGAAGTTGTTGCTGGCGGTGCTGTCGACAATAATCGTGCGCCGTGCGTCACCGTAGGCTTGTTTAATGATCGTCAGTTCTTCTGACACGACGCCGCGCATCTTTTCCGGGCTGGCAAGCAGACCTTCCAGATAGGCGATCAGCTTGATTTTTTCGTCATATTCTTCTTTGATCTTTTTGCGTTCCAGCGCTGCCAGCCGCCGGAGCTGCATATCCAGAATCGCCTGCGCCTGAATCTCGGTAACACTGAGCGCACGCATCAGGTTGGTGCGGGCAGTGTCTGGCGTCTGCGATTTGCGGATAATGGCAATCGCCTCATCCAGCGCATCCAACGCCTTGAGCAGCCCTTCGAGGATGTGCGCCCGGTCACGTGCTTTGCTCAGTTCGTATTCACTGCGCCGCCGCACGACTTCCTGACGGTGATCCAGATACACCTTGAGGCATTGTTTAAGCCCCAGCAGGCGCGGCTGATTATCCACGAGCGCCAGAATGATAATGCTGAAGGTATCCTGTAACGGGGTCAGGCGGAACAACTCCGCCAGCACTGGCTCCGGGTCGACCCCACGCTGAAGCTCAATCGCCAACCGCAGCCCCTGCCGGTCCGACTCGTCGCGCAGGTCAGCCAGCCCTTCGATGCGGTTGTCACGCACCAGCGAGGCAATGCGTTCAATCAGCGAGGATTTGTTGATCTGGTAGGGCAGCTCAGTAACGATGATGCGCGACTTGCCGCGCCCCATCGTTTCGATGTGGACTTTGGCGCGCACGGTGATTTTGCCACGCCCGGTAGCGTAGGCGGAAACGAGCGTGTCTTCGCCGTCCTCTGCGCCATCTTTGTGCCGGTAGACCAGCCCACCAGTGGGGAAGTCTGGTCCTTTGACAAACTGCATCAGTTCCAGTGTGTCAATTTCTTCGTAGCGCTGCCAGTTCTGGAGCATATAGACCAGCGCGTCACAGACTTCGTTGAGGTTGTGCGGCGGGATGTTGGTAGACATCCCGACAGCAATCCCCGATGAGCCATTGACGAGCAGATTGGGGATTGCCGCTGGCAGCACGCTTGGTTCCATCAGGCTGCCGTCAAAATTTTCGTTGAAATCTACCGTATTGCGGTCAATGTCGGCAAGCAGTTCTTCACCAATTTCGGCCATGCGCGCTTCGGTATAGCGCATGGCTGCTGCGCCGTCGCCGTCAATGCTGCCGAAGTTGCCCTGCCCGTCAACAAGCATGTAGCGCATGGAAAAATCCTGCGCAAGGCGCACCATTGCGTCATAGACCGCCGAATCGCCGTGTGGGTGGTACTTGCCCAGCACTTCTCCGACGATACGCGCGCTCTTCTTATAAGCGCTGTCCGAGCGCATGCCCATATCGTACATCGCGTAAAGGATGCGCCGGTGCACGGGTTTTAAGCCGTCGCGCGCGTCGGGCAGTGCACGGGCAACAATGACGCTCATCGCATAATCCAGGTAAGCATCGCGCATTTCCTGTTCGATGTTTACCCGGTTCACAGAGCCATTGGTCATGAAGTTTCCTCAGATAAGAACGTGTTGATGCGATTGGTGGGCGCAGCGCCCCGAAGCCTTCCCATAGTGTGCATTCTAGACACTGAGGCGCAGACTGTCAAACAAAGAACATGTGTTCACTGGAGATTATAACATAGCTTGCGCCTGCCAGCGCAAGGGATTTAGCACAGATTTTCCGATTCTGGTGCCTGTCCAGGGTTAGGATTGTGTTTGGCTTGTGACTGCTGCGTCGCCTCTGGCGCGTATTCCGGCGGTCGCAGCCTCCAGGCATGCACCCGGCGCGAAAACGACGATTCCCCAACTCTTAAGGCGGACTCATGGCGCACGGACGGCGGACTGTGGTAGTATGCTGCGCATGACAAACACGAAACCTATCTCACGACCTTTATGGCTTCTGATTGGTCTGCTGGTGCTGGTGGCATGTTCGCCACAGGTGGTGCCGGTTTATGTCACGCCGACGCAGCCAGCGGATGTTACCGAAGAGACAGTTGGCGCTGTGGATACTGCTGCCGGAGATGCCACCGGTAGTGCTGCCGAAACGGGCACGCCTGAGGCTGAACCCGCCGGCGAAAGCCAGCCGTTGCCAACTGCGTCTCCCACAGCGACCCTCCGCGCTGATGTGACCCCGCTGATAATCGGCGCGGTTGTTGGACCGGACAGCCCGCCTGCATCCCCGCCGCCCAGTGGTACGCCCGCCGTAACTGCCACCACTGCGGCAACCGCAGTTCCTGCGACAGCAACTTCTGCGCCTTTGACAGGCACGCCGCCCACTGCGCCGCTCGTGGTCAGCCCATCACCAGCGGGTCCAACGGCGACACCTTTCCCCCGGCTTGAGGCAGTGCGGATGGGCATCCAGATCGATACATATCTGGAGCGCGACGACTGGAATCTGGCGTTGTATCAGGCGCAGCAGTTGAACGTTGGCTGGGTTAAGTTCCAGGTAGACTGGTCGCTGCTTCAGCCCGGCGGACCACAGGACGTGGGCGAACAGTTCCGTCGCTTCGAAATCTATGTCGAAGAAGCTCACAATCGTGGTTTCTACGTGCTGTTAAGTGTTGCCAAAGCGCCAAACTGGGCGCGTTCAAGTGTCGATCAGCACGGACCACCTGATGATCCACAGGCGCTGGCAAATTTCATCAGCCTGATGCTTCAGGAGTTTGGGTCTTCGGTCAGTGCGATCGAAGTCTGGAACGAACCGAACCTGATCCGCGAGTGGACCGGGCAGCCGCAGACTGGGCAGCGTTACATGGCGTACTTCGCTCCGGCATACAATGCCGTGCGCGCCTATTCACCATTTATCACCGTCGTCACTGCCGGGCTTGCACCCGCCAGCGAAATCGCCGGAGCCTCGCGTGATGATCGCGCCTTCCTGAACGAGATGTATGCGGGGGGCTTGGGCAATTACCAGAATGACCCGGCGCTGGCGGTCGGGGTGCATCCCTATGGGTGGGGCAATCCGCCTGATGCCCGCTGCTGTGATCTTTCTGCCGAACGCGGCTGGGATGATAATCCGCATTTCTTCTTCCTCGACAATCTAATCGAGACCCGGCAGATTATGAACGCCAACGGGCACAGCGCTGTGCCGCTGTGGGCGACGGAGTTTGGCTGGGCAACGTGGGAGCGTCTGCCGGGCGACCCGCCCGACGAGTGGATGCGCTATAACAGCGAACAGGCGCAAATGGCGTATACCCTGCGTGCGTTTGAAATTGGGCAGACCAACACGGATCTGAATGTCGGCTTGATGGTCCTGTGGAATCTGAATTTTGCCAATTCTGTGCTGATTGAACAGCGCGACGAACGCGCGGGCTATGGCATTGTCCTGCCCCCCGGCTACGATCCGCTGGAGCGCCCGCTGTTCTGGGCGCTGGTGCAAACGCTGCAAGGGCAGCCGCGCCGCCAGTAAGTGCCTTGCTGCGGGGGCGATCCAGAATATCGCCCCTGCCTTGTCGAGTCGATTGGTTTTGGACGTATGCGGGTGATCCATGATTTGTAACTGAACTAACCGAGTTAACCCGCTTATCCGCGAATACAACTGCGCAGCCTTTGTGATTGTACGTATCCCAATGTGTTGTTCCTCTGCTTGCATATTTGCCGTGCTGAACGGCTGTAAGTTTATCCCTGATGTGCCCCTGAGGAGACGTTCCTGTGAAAACAATTGGCTTGCTTGGCGGGATGAGCTGGGAGTCCTCGCTCGAGTATTATCGTCTGGTCAATGAGGCGGTCAAAGCGCGCCTGGGCGGGCTGCATTCGGCGCAGTGTTTGATGTACTCGGTGGATTTTGCGCAGATTGAGGCGCTGCAAGCGGCGGGCGACTGGTTTACTGCCGGGCAGGTGCTGGCGGATGCGGCGCGTGCGCTGGAATGCGGTGGGGCGGAATGCCTGATTCTGTGTACCAACACAATGCATCGTGTCGCCCCACAGATCGAAGCAGCGCTGAGTATCCCGTTTATCCATATTGCCGACCCGACGGCGCAGGCTGTGCGTGCGGCGGGGCTGCACACGGTTGGGCTGCTGGGCACGCGCTATACGATGGAGCAGGACTTCTACCGGGGGCGGCTGGAACAGCAGCATGGTTTGACCGTGCTGGTGCCGGACGATGCCGGACGCACTGCCGTGCACGATATCATCTATCACGAGCTTGTGCTGGGGATCATTCGCGAGGAGTCGCGCGCTGTTTATCAACAAGTAATCGCTGGACTGGTGGCACGCGGGGCGCAGGCGATCATTCTTGGCTGCACGGAAATCGGGCTGCTGATTAAGGCGGAACACAGCCCTGTGCCAGCCTTCGATACGACAATGCTGCATGCACTGGCAGCAGTGGGGTGGGCGCTGGCATGAACACATCCGAGCAGGCTGCTGTCGAGCGTCCCGCGCTGGACTGGGAACGGGTGCTGCCGGTCTTTGCGCTCACATTTGTGGATGTGCTGGGGCTGACCGTGCTGCTGCCACTGCTGCATCTTTATGCGGCGGCATTTGGCGCGACTCCGCTGGAAGTTGGTCTGGTCGCGGCGGCGTTCCCACTGGCGCAATTGGTCGGCGTGCCGGTCATGGGCGCGCTGTCAGACCGTTTTGGACGCAAGCCGCTGCTGCTCATCAGCCAGATCACGACCTGCATCAGCTTCGTGCTGCTGGGGCTGGCAAATTCACTGGCGATGGTCGTTTTCTCGCGGCTGTTGGATGGGCTGTTTGGCGCGAATCTGGCAACGGCACAGGCAGCGCTGACCGATGTGAGCGACGAAAAGACGCGCGCGCAGGCGCTGGGGTTGACCGGCGCGGCGTTCGGGCTGGGGTTCATCTTCGGTCCGATTATTTCGGGTGTGTCGCTCAGCTTCTCCGATTCGCTGGCGATGCCTGCCTTCATTGCCGCCGCATATTCGTTCTGCTCGATTCTGCTGACGCTGTTCGCCTTTAAGGAAACTCTCCCGCCAGAAAAGCGCGGGCAGGGTAGGGCGCTTGCCGCCCCCGCCGCCACGCTCAGGCTGCTGCGCCGCCCGGTGGTAAGCTGGCTGCTAGTGTTGATGTTTGCCCAGCAGGTGATTTTCTTCGGCTTCGAGAGTCTGCTGGGGCTGTTCACACTCAGCCGTCTGGGGCTGCTCGGCTTTGGCAATTCGATGGTCTTTCTGCTGGTCGGCGTGATCCTCGTCACCGTGCAGGTGAGGCTAATCGGGCGCTGGAGCCGTCGGTTTGGCGAGCGCCGGCTGGTGGCTGCCGCGCTGGGGCTGCTGGCGCTGGGGCTGCTGCTGGTGGCAACCACCCCAGAGCAGGCGCACCCGTTCTATGTGCAACATATCGTGGAGGAACGCCTGCGCGAACAATCGCCAACGCAGACCGAAGTCCTGCTCGGCGAATTTGCCGTGCCGCTGCCGCCTGATGGCACGAACGGACTCGGCGGGGTGCTGTGGGTGCTGCTGGCGATTATCCCGGTGTCGGTGGGCGCGGGGCTGATCCGCCCGGCGATCAACAGCCTGCTGACCCGGCGGGTAAGCGCGACCGAGTACG
>DAOTWP010000254.1:0-33935 GCA_034435675.1 Anaerolineae bacterium | reverse complement strand
GTTCAGGTACTGTTTTAGATGTCATGCAGGGCATCCTCCGGTGAATGTTGTTGGCACAACTATTCTCCCAGATCATGCCCTGCTTGTCCTTATCTTGATGCCTATGGGGTGACTGGACAGGTCGCCCTTTTTTGTTTTCAGGCTGCGCCTACTCTACCGTCTGCGCGCCCATCCGCCGCGCGAAATCTACCATGAAGCCGTTTAGCTCCTGCATCTGGCTGCGATAGCTGCGATAGGCAAACCAGCTCACGGCTGCGGCAGCCATGAGCAGCACACCGACCAGCACTATACCGATCCATCGGTTGGGGACAGTGATGCTGGAAACCAGGCTGCCCAGCAGCAGCGCGAACACCAGCAGCAGCACAACGTTAAGCACCGCATGGTACAGCGGAACACCCGACCCCGAAATGTTGTAGCGCAGCAGCGTTGCGCCGCTGGGGCTTTTTTGAAAGCTGCCCACGATGTGCAAATGCGCATAGACTGTCCAACCGCGCAGCAGGTCATAACGCACACGCCTGTCGATCACAAAACGCGGCTGGTCATTACGATTGGACATGATGCGCCAGTCAAAACGCCTTGAGACTGCGCTTTCCAGCACTGCAAGGCTTTCCTGCGGGGTTGCCGGGAGCATGAGCGTAGTTTGCTTTTCCACGCAGTCTTTTCACTCACTGTTCACTCAGGTCGTCGGACAGGTTGACAGCACCGGTGCCGCTGCCGGGCAGTACCCCGACATACCGGCACCGGTGAACGGGCGCAGGCATCGCCTTCACCCAGCCTGCCGGAAATGCGGGATGACCTGCCGCCCGATCGTGACGACTGCCGCCAGCGGGTCTGGTCCGAGCGGCGGACCGAAGCTGATATGCGCAACCCCCAGCGCCGCCAGCCCTTCCAGCCGTTCGATCAGCGCGTGCGCATCCCCGGCGATGCCAATGCGCAGCATGGCGGGCGTCACCAGCGTTTTCGCCTTAGCCATGTCGTTTTCGGTCATCACCGCGTGTTCAATCGGCGCGAAGTCTTCACGGGTTAAACCCAGTTGATCCCAGATCAGCGGGCTGAGCGCATGCCCGTAGTAGGCAATCTTCTCCTTGAGCACATCCTCGGCGGCAGCGCGATCTGCATCCACCGAACACCAGATGCAGGCGGCAATGTCCAACTGCGCTGCATCGCGCCCTGCCTGTTGTGCCCCCTCGCGGATGTAGGGCATGACGTTGGTGTAGTGTTCCGGCGGGAACAGCAGCGGCAGCCCGCCGTCCGCGCTTCTGCCAATTTCGCGCAGCATGTTCGGACTCATCGCCCCGACATAGATCGGCACACGGCGCTGTGGCGTAAAGCGCAGATACGCTTCATCCGTCCATTGCAGAAACTGCCCGGCGAATGCCACGCGCTCGCCGGTCAGCAGCCGGTTAATCGCCGCGATGGTTTCTGCGACGGCAGTGCGCGGCTTGTCAGCGCTGATACCAACCCACTTAAAGAACTCCCCCGCGCCGGAAGACAGCCCCAGCAAAAAGCGCCCGCCGCTGAATTCGTCCAGCGCGGCGGCAAAGGTCGCCAGTTCTGCCGGGTGGATGGTGTAGGGGTTGAAGATGGACGAGCCGATTTGAATGCGGCTGGTGGCAGCGGCGGCGGCGGTAAGGATCACGGCAGCGCTGCGCAGGAACAGATCGTTGCTGACCCAGAACTGGTCAAACCCGGCGGATTCAGCCGCCTGTGCCAGCGTCACATAGTCGCGCACAGGCAGGTCATTGTTCAGGCGAAGGCTAAATTTCATGATGCCAGAATCGCCTCTGCCTCGATTTCGACCAGATAGCCACTGCCGATCAGCGCGCTGACCTCAACCATTGTGTTCGCCGGGCGGATGTCTGCGAAGAACTGCGCGTGCGCCCGCCCGACGGCTTCCCACAGCGCGGCATCGGTGACGTAGATGCGCGTGCGCACCACATCAGTCAGTGCCGCCCCGGCGGCATGCAGCGCGCGCTCAATCTTCTGGATGATGAACACTGCCTGCGCGTAGGCGTCGCCTTCACCGACCACCTGCCCGGCGTCGTTGGTGGCAGTTGTACCGGAGACATGCACCACATTGCCGATACGCACCGCGCGGGAATAGCCGACCAGCGGTTCCCACTTTGTCCCTGACGAGATGTTTTGCCTTTTGTTCATGGTGTCTGCCTCTGTGACTATCCATAAACCCGGACAAGGGGATTAATCCCCCTGTCGAGGAAGAAACGTTTCTGCGCTGATTCCGTGCTGATGCTATGCCAGTTCGGGGTCTGTTGAGCGCACAAAGCGCAGCCCCTGCTGTTTGAAGCCTGTCAGCACTTCCTCAGCCAGCCCTTCAAAGTCAATTTCCGGGTGCGCAACCGACGAGGTCGTGTCCTCGATATAGCGCAGCTTCTCGATCACCTGGGGCTGGTCGCTGAAGTAGCGCATCAGCGAGTTCGCGGTTTCCAGCAGGCAGTGGCTTTTTGCCTGCCCGGTGATGTAGATGCGGTCATACCCGGCGATCAGATCGAGGAACGACCTGTTGATACCGCCCATGGGGTCATCGTCAACTTTGACTTCCGGTTCCAGAATGGAGTAATGTTCTGTTTTGGGGATCGAGCCTTTGACCAGAAAATGCGGCTGCGACTGCCGCGCGGCTGCGTGATAGGCAATCGCCTCGTACAGCGGCGGCACAATCGTATGCCCCGGCGTGCCAATCAGCGTATGGAAGGGCCAGATCATCAGATCCTTGCGCGCCTGCATCTGAAGTTTTTCGACGTATGCCCGTGACCACACCTGTTCATACAGTGGACGCCATTTGCCCGCCTGCACATCTGCCGCCGTAATCGCCGTGTAGGGTGCGGGGTGGCTGCCGCTGGCGTCGGTCCACCAGGTCGGCGAGAAGATTTGCAGCGGCAGGTGGCTGTCCAGCGAGGCAGCAATCGTGCTGATTGCGCCGGCGTGTGTGTAAATCCATTCAATCGTGCGGCGGGTATCCTCAATCGCGCCGGGAATGCTCAACGCGCCATCCGTATGGATGAAGTCCACCTGAATATCCACCAGGATCAACAGGGTACGCGCGTCATCCGCTGCGGCAGGGGGCAGTCCGGCGGCAACTCCTGCCGCGACGGCTGCGGTTACATCAGGGGTGTACATCTGCCCGACTTTCGCCGGGTTATAATAGTGTGGAAACACCATTCCTTAGTCCTCTACTAAACTCACAGTTTACATGTTCAACACTACAGCGCTTTTGATGCGTTTGCCCTGAACCGGCAGGTTATCCCCTTGTCCGTGCTGCACGGATAGCGGTTCAGTCTGGATAATTCAGGATGAACTCAATCCGGTTGCTGCTGCTGATGAAGCGCCCGCTGTTCAGCCCGATCCCCGCTTCAACATACGCTTCCTGTGCCCCGCGCCGTCCCACCGGGAAATTGCTGTAGGGAATCCAGAACCAGTAATTGCGCCAGACCTGCTGGTCTGATTCAGGCACCAGCACCACCTGCACGGTCAGGCTGCCGTCACTGGTGCGGTCAGTCGGTACGGCATTTTCACCAGAGATTGGATCGCCATTGCCCCAGAAAAAGAACAGCGCAACGCGCACTTCACGGTCACGCTGCCCGCTGACCGCGATGTTGGTATAGATGCGCATGCCCGTTTCAGCGCGTCCTTCGATCCGCACGTTATGCTCAATGCTGACAATTTCGATCTGGAACTGGTCGGCAGAGACAGGTTCGCCCGGTGCAGCAATCGTAAAACCAAACTCATCGCTGGTCACGGCGAAATCGTCACCATCCATCCCCAGCGCCGCCACAATGAAACCATCGCGCTGCGCCTCGGTGAAGTATGGAAAGCTGCTGTAAGGCAGCCAAAACCACAGGTCGCGCCATTCCGCGTTATCATTGCGCGCTTCCAGCACGGTCTGCACGGTGAGCTTGTTATCGCGTGTCCGGTCCGATGCCACCGCGTTTTCGCCTGAAATCTGCTCGCCATCCTCCCAGAAAAAGAAGATGCCCGCCCGCAGATACTCCCCGGCATAGCCATTGGCGCTGATCTGCGTGAAAATCTGCATGCCGGGTTCGCTGCGCCCTTCGATGATAACATCATGCTCAATGCGCGTAATACTGATGTTCAGCGCGCGGTCTACATCCGCCTCAGTGCGCTGGTCATCCTGCCGTGCCGCCAGCAGTGCCCCGATTGGCAGAATGCCACCCAGCCGCCCCAGCGTGCGTTCTTCCGTGCGTACAGCGGTCGGAATGCCGATAAACTCGCCGTCCGCGTTGGTCACTAAGCCACCGCTGTTGCCGGGCGAAATCTCGGCGTCGGTCTGGTACCATACCGGGATTCGTTCGCCGCTGACAGTGCCATTCTGGATGGTCGTGATTGCCCCTTCGGTCAGCACCAGATAGCCATCGCCAATGCCGGGATAGCCGAACACATAGACCCGTTCCCCGCGGGTCACGCTGACATCGCCGCTTGCCTCCAGATAGGGCAGCTCAAGCTCCTCAGGATCAATAGTGCGCCCGCTGCTGTAACGCCGGTCAATTTGCAGCACCGCAAAATCCACTTCCGGGTATTCCTCGACCACGCGCGCGAAGTAACGCGGAATTGGACGTTCGTTGATGTCATCCAGCACGGCTATCAGCAGATCGTCTGCGCCTTCGATCACATGATAGTTGGTGTAAATCAGCCCGGTAGACGTAACAATCGTCCCTGAGCCGCTGGATACAAGTTCATCATCTTCTATCGCGCCAATCAGCACGACTGCGTGCGCGATGCGGTCAATGTCTGCCTCACTGAGCACCGCACCCTGCGCCAGCGAAACGGCGGGCACCAGCAGCGCCGCCAGCAGCAGGCACAGCAGCACAAAGCGCAGAGATGGTCTGAAAGTTAATGCCGCGATTCGCATTCCTTACCTGCTCCAGAAATCACTTCTGGCGGCAGACAGCCGCCACGCCGGGAGAAGCAACCAGATTCTGTTTACATTATACCGTTATCAGTCGTTCGACGACGGAATTATAGGGAACCTTTAACCCCAACGCTGGGCGCAGTGGGCGGTTGCGCAGCAGCACGCCCCTCCAGACGGTTCAATCCGCTGCGCGGGCAGGCGAATTTTGTCCACAGATCCAAATGTTGATTGTCTCCTGCCGCTGCGTCCGTTATGCTGAACATAGTGGGCGTGGCAGGCGTTACGGGCTAACGCTGGAAGCACCACGCCGCCGGGGACAACCAAACGGACCGAACCTATGACCAGCACCAACCGCGACGATGCACTCAGCTACGAACGGGCGACACTCGCCACCGCCAGCGACCTTTACACGATTGCCGAAACGCTCTACACGCAGCGCCTCTCCAGCCTGACCCTGCCGGAACTCAAGCGCATCAGCGACGAGGTAGCGCGTATTGTCCCGGCGGGCAATGTGCCCGGTTACATCCTCAGCGGGCTGGCACGGCTGGGCGGGCGCAGTGTGGATCAGGCGGAGTCGCGGCGCTACGTCAGCATGCTGCTGCGCGGGGTGCGGCACACGCTGGGCACGACGATGACCGGGGCGTTTTTCGCAGGCACGGCGGCGGCGCTGCATGGCTACCAACTGCTGCTGCGCATGATCGGCAAAGACGCCGACGCCGCTTTCCCCGACGGTACCTGGCAGTTTTACCTCGAATTCGCCCTGCGCGAAGACAACGCCCGCCACGCTATCGAAACCACAGGCTTCCAGACTGCCCTGCTCAGCCGCCGTTTGAGCCTAAGCGACGCCGATCTGCTGGCGGCATGGCTGCTGGCGGCAGCGCACACCGTGCAGACCCTGCCCGCGCTGCTGGCAAACGAATGGCGCGAACGGGTGCTGCTGCGCCTGCTGGCAGAACAGGCAGCAGAACATCTGCCGCGCAAACTGGCAGATTACCGCGCGTTGTATACCCGCTGGGAGGCACAGCGCCCCTACACCGCCGGCACAGACGCCCGCAGCGATGAGGGCTTCCCGACATATCGCCGCCGCCGCTTCGAGAGCTTTCACGGCGCATTTGTCGCCGCGCTGCCACGCAAAGCGCAGGAGCAGCTTTATGCACAGTTGGCACAGCTTGAGCAGACCGCCCTGCCCGCCTACCAGCAGCAGATGTCCTGGCTGGCACGCCTGCTGCCGGAGAGCTTCAGCGAAACGCGCAGCCACTACCCGCCGGACACCGCGCAGGTCGGCATCATCTGGCAGGGACGCTACTGGCTGCTGCCCCTGGCACACGCCGCCGACCCGCAGGCGGCACGCGCCGCTGCCGCTGCCATCCTCATGCAAAAGCCGCGCCACCCCGCCGCCCAACTGGATGACCTGCTCACCAGGGCAGCCCGCGCCGAACACGCCGCCCTGCGCAAACTGCTCGACACCGAAACCAGGCATGAACTCGACCTGCTGGCACACGCGCCGGTGCTGCTCAACTGGGATCTGCGCGATGCACAGCAGCCGCTTGCTGCCGCCCGCGCGGGCAAACGCGGCGTGGGCGATCACGCGCTGACGATTCTGCGCACGACAGACAGCATGCTGTTTGACCAGTCGCACATCTTCTTTGATGGCGCATGGGGCGCGGCGATGGCGGAGATCATGACCGGCTGCGCGGTGCAGTGGGCGGGGCAGCTTGCGGCAATGCCCTGGGGCATGCCCGTGCCGTCTGCGCTCGTGCCGCTGACGCTGAAGGCAGCTGACAAAGTGGCGAAAGCAGCGTTCAAGGTGCAGATTGCGCCAGAAACCAGCGCCGAAAGCACACTGGTGGACTTCGCCGCGATTGCCTCGCTGCGCCGTGCCCTCAAGCAGCGCAGCGAGCAGGCAGTGCTGACGGTCAACGACCTGCTGATCCTCTATCGTGGGCTGCATGCGCGCCTATATCAGCCATCGCCCACACTCAGCGAGGCGCTGCGCGCGGTGGGCAGAGAACGCGGCAGCGCGGCACGCAAGGCGCACAAAGAAGCACAGGATGCGCTGATCGCGGTGCAGGGCAAGAACCCGGCAGTGCTGATCCCGATTGACGCCAGCCGCTATAACCCGCGTGACCGGGTCTACCCGACGACCTTCCGCAACCCGATTACCGAGTTCCTCGCCGTACACCAGCAGGCGCTCACCGCCCTGCGTCGTTACCAGGCAGCACCCCCGCGCCAGAATCGTGACGAACGCCGCGCCTTCACCGAGGCGCAGATGACCTACCTGCGGCTGATCGGCGGCTTTGGCGAACTGCTCAGGCGCTACCGCGACATCGCCCTGCGCGGCGAAAGCACCAGCACGGTGAGCATTAAGCTGCTGGCGTATCTGCCGGAGGCAATGCAGCGCCTGTTCGACAGCATCCCCGGCAGGCTGGATGCGCTCAACGAGATCATCAAGGGCGAAGAAGTCTTCTCTAATGTGGGGCGAGTCAGTCCGGGGTCGTCGCTGCGGCGCTTTATCACCGCCAAAGATGACAACCAGCAGAAGACGTTCGCCTGGGGTGTGATCACCGATGACCGCGACACGCTGCGGCTGAGTTTGCGCGACTTCCGCCCGCATGTGCAAACGCTGCTGGAAGGCGGTTATGCGGCGCTGGCGCAGCAGATCACGCAGGATTACCTCGACGCCTACGCGCTGGGGCTGAACGCTTACGTCGCCGAACTGCGCGAAATCGCCGTCGGCATCACCTGAGCGCTATACCCACCCACCTATATTGCCTGCATTAGCCACCTGCCAACGGCTGCCGTGCCGAGATGGCGACCTGTCGTGCTGCCCTGCGGAGAATGGCATTCATCACACCAGAAACATGACAATCTATACTGTACAGATGGATTAACTTTCACTTATTGCAAACCGTTTAACCACACCTTAAGTTATCGGGAAGCCAGGTTAAACAACCCTTATCGCCAGCGCGCCTTGCCGTTAACCCTCGCGCGTCAAGCTGAATAGCGTATGCCAAGCTGTGCGTTAACGTCCGGCTGCATGCGCACAATTCCTGTTCACCTTTTTTGGGGGGATAACCTCACATGAAGCACCACAAACTGACCTTTTTTGTACTGCTGGTCGGTCTGCTGCTGGTCATCGCCGCAGCGCCCGCCATCGCGCAGGAAGCCACCGGCAACATGATCGGGCTGGATCACCCGTATGCTGCATTCCTGGAAAGCCGCGCTTACGGCGCATCGCTGGGCGCAACCGCCGAATTCCGCAAGATGGAATGGGTCGTGATTGACGCCGCCAGCAACCGCCTGTATTTAACCATGACCGAAATCAGCGCGGGCATGACTGATGGCGAAGGCGACATCAGCCTGGATGAGAATCTGTGCGGTATCGTCTACACGGCTGAACTGACCGACACCTTCGATATGGTCGAGCTGCGCCCGCTGATCATCGGCGGTCCCTATGATGAAGCCAACGGCGACAATCCCTGCTCGGTGGATAATATCTCCGAACCCGACGGGCTGGCAGTGGACGCACGCGGTCGCGTATGGATTGGCGAAGACACGGGCAACCATGAAAACAACATGGTCTGGGTCTTCGACCCGGCAGATGGCTCGCTGAAGCGCTTCGGCTATACCCCGCGTGGCGCAGAAGTGACAGGTCTGTATATTGGTGTGGACGGCACGCTGTTCTTCAACGTGCAGCACCCCGGCGCCACCAACGTGTACCCCTATAATGCCAGCACCATCGGCGTTGTCAACGGCTTCAACGCCAACACCGACGACTTTGAATCCATCGCCGTGCCGGAAGGCGACGCTAAACGCATGGTGGGTGTCGCTGCCGGGCAGTATCAGGTGCTGGGGCGCGTCGGTGACCCGATCCCCAACAGCAGCACCGGCGACATCATGGGTGGCATTTATGATGTCAACGGCAACCTGATGTTCGTGGGCAACAATGCCGACGGCAACATGTGGCTGCCGACCAACGCAGCGGGCACCGAAGGCTGGCTCTACACCAACCACGAAACCAACCCCGGCGGCGTCAGCAAGCTGTACATCCGCAAGCTGGCAGACGGCACGTGGGAAGTGCTGGATGGCGAGATGGTCGACTTCAGCGGCGTGCGCGGCACGTGGACCAACTGCGGCTCCGGCGTGACCCCGTGGAACACCGGGCTGTCTGCTGAAGAATACGAACCCATTGCCAGCGACTTCAACAACGTCAACATCATGACCGATTATCTGGGCGGCACGCTGGCGAATCCCTATGACTACGGCTGGATGGTCGAAATCTCGCCGCGCACAACCACCACCGACCGCGTGGTCAAGCAGTATGCGATGGGTCGCAAGAGCAACGAAAATGCCTGGGTCGCCGCGGACAACCAGACGGTTTACTTCGGTGATGACGGCACGGACACGATGCTGTTCAAGTTCGTTGCTACCGAACCGGGCGACCTGAGCGCCGGGACGCTGTATGCCGGGCGCGTGACACAGATGGGCGGCACGGGTGCCGAGCACTATTTCACGATTGAGTGGATCGAACTGGGCACGGCGAGCAACGACGAAATCTTCGCTGCTATCCGCGAACTGGATCGCTAATTCCGTTTCGAAAGCTTCAAAAAGAACGGGCTGTGTAGGGAAGGGTCCGAGACCCTCCCCTACCGCAGTCCGCTCGATCAGCGATTGCCAGGCATTCTGCAGGGGCGAGGCATGCTTTGCCCCTGCGCGCATTGTTAGCCAATAAACACTCTCATCTGTTCGTTTTCAAGTTCCCACAAGAAATCCTATGACAGAACAAATCAACGACAGACCACAGCAGGCAGACTTTTTACCCGCAGGCGTGCTGCTGCTGCTCTTTGCCGCATTGTTCGCGCTGATTTTGACCAGCGGCATCACCGGGACGAACAAGCTGGTGCTGCCCGCCGCCTCTGTGGATACTGCCAGCCTCCAGCCAGGGCGCTGGACGGGCACTCGTTTTCGCGCGGCAAACAACACGCCCCTGCCGCCAATGCAAATTCTGGTGGATGTGGGCGAAGATGGCGCGGTCAGCGGTGTGCTGTCACTTTATCCGACCAATGTACCGGAAAGTGCCGCCCCGCTGGTGGCGACCAACGGCTGCAATATCGAATTTGACGCGCTGCCCCGCGACGATGACGGCACGACCGGCATCACCGGCGTGTTCACCAGCAGCACCACCGCCGTGATCCAACTGAATATCACCGACTGCGCAGTGAAGTTCTATGGTCCGGTTGTGCTGGAAGGGCGCATCAGCGGGCAGTATCATGTCAGCTACAACGAAACGGCAACACTGACGCTGCTCAACCCCGAAGAACAGGTTCTCACCCCCTTACAGATGGGCATCGGCGTGTTCTCAAATTACTGTTCTGCTTGTCATGGCATTTACGGACAGGGTGCGCCCGGCATCCCCACGCTGGACACGCCCGAAATCCGTGCCAGAAGCGATGCAGAACTACTGGAAATCATCAATCTGGGACTGGAAGGCGGCTTGATGCCCGCCTGGGGCGAAATCCTCAGCGAGGAACAAAAAGCCGGGGTGCTGCTGGTGCTGCGCGACCCGTCTGTACTACGCTAAATCAACGGAGAAAGCGCGGCTGTGTGCGTGTGCTCTTTCGCATCCGCGACTGGTACAGGGATGCCCCTGTCATGCGCCGGTGAAGCCGCCTGCAGCGCCCCGTTCGCCTGTCACCGGAATCTGGTACTTTCGCCGTTTTCCTTTCGCCTTTCATCTTTTTCCTGCTCCCCTGCCCGCGCCCGGCTGCCAGGGGTGTACCCGGGCGTGTCGTTGATCGCTTCCAGACCGGGAATGACTATGCGCACGACTGGCAGACGCAGCGCCGGGTGCGTCAGGTCAACGGCAATCACGCGCGTGATACCCGCGCGTTCGAGGCGGCTTAGCTGGTGGCGCACATCCTCGTCAAACGTCTCCCCGCCGAACGTTGGCGCAGCGCTGAACAGGCGTGTGGGCGTCACGCCCTGCAAATGCTCGCGCACCTCCTGCAGCGTATCCGGGCTGCGGTGGCGCTCGTACAGCGCCAGCGTCATGTCATCACGTGCCCCGCTGATCAGCGTCAGGCGGCTCTGTGCTGCCTCGGTCAGGGCGCGCAGCAGCGCAATCTCGCGTGAGGGGTGACAGCCCATGCCCGACGTGGTGTACAGCCGCCGGAAAGACTGGTCGGCGCGGTCCGTAATCGTGCAGACGAAGGCGGGCAGCCCCACATCACTGGTCGTGTCCCACACCGCGACGGTCATCTGCGCCACCGCGTATTTGTCCAGCGCCTCGCGGCAGGCGGGGTCATCCACCGTGTTCAGGTCCACCCGTGCCGCATCCTGCGCTGCCTGCGGGCTGAAGCGCCACAGCGTTGTAGCATCGCGCTCAACCACCTCGCTGATGCCGTGACTGACCGCTTCCAGCAGGTGATTGCCCGACGCCAGTCCGTTCGAGGTCATCGGAAAACTGCCGCTGCCATCAGGTAACGGCAGTGTGTAATCCGTATGCACCAGCTCATACGGCAGCCAGACTGGCTCCCCCTGCAGCAGGTCATAGCCCTCAATCCACAGCGTGCGCAGCGTGTTGTGCCATCTGCCGCCGGACATCTGCGGCAGCAGTGTCACGTCCACGACGTTATGCGAATAACGCAGCGCCTCGTAGCTCGCCAGCTTCAGCGGCTGCTGGATGTTTTCCGCGAGATAGCTCTCAACGGACTCCATCAGCCCGGACGCCTTCGCCGCTGCCAGCGTCAGCCCCTTGCCCTGCGAGACAGCCAGCGCCCGCGCATTGGGGCGCGTGACCATCACCACCGGGATACCGATCACATCCAGCCCGGTTACGTTCGCCACGCGCGTAATGCCCATCACCGGCGCAAAGGTCATGGCGCGTTGAATCGTGCGCTCCGGCGCGAACAGGCGGTGCGTGCCGTCGCGGAAGCCTTTTATGCCGGGGTCTTGCAAGCCGGGCAGCAGGGTTGGGCGAAGGGTGTATGGTTTGGGTCTGGGCATGGGTCTGGGCGGATAACGGTGAATGGAAAAGGGTAAGGTCAAAGCAGTGTGTGCCTGGTGCTGCGGCGCGCCCAGACAACATCAAACCACAAAAGGCGCAAAGGTTTCGGAGCTTCAGGTAAACGGATAAGGGGTCGCCTGTGCGGGGGGGAGGGCTTAACGACCCTCCTGCTGCTGCCAGCCCTCACACATGCTAACTGCCTAGGCGTCCTCGTCCTCGTCACTCTGGCGGCGGATCGAAGACACGTTCACAAACACAATGAACAAACCCGCTGCACGCGGCACATTCGTTTTAGAGACACTCTTGGGATTGAACGCCGTCACAATATGATCGTCAAGGTCAAGCGACTCGGACATCTTCTTCGCTTCATCTTCGGAAAGCTCAAAGCGTTCGAGGTCGTTATCCCCGATAAAGTACAGCTTGCCGTCGTCACCGCGAATCAGTAACCCTCTGCGGCGTTTGCCCTTACCGGATTTGCCTTTTTCTTCCGCCATGAATATTTCCTCCTCTTAATGTGCAGAACCTCGTGTCCTGCATTCTCCATCCTGAAGCTGCGTGGCGCACAACACCTGCCACAAGCTGCATTATAGCCGCATAATGTCACAGCGCTAACAATGCACGTTAAGATGGCGTTAAATCCGCTATGTCTTTGGCAATCAACTGCGCTGCCAGCGCGGACAACTCCAGCCCGGCAGCACGCGCCTGAGACTCGCGAAACTCCGCCTGCGGCAAACGGCTTTGCAGCAGGTCAAGCTGGCGCTGTGCCGCGGTGAGTGTCTGTTTGTAGACCGCCGGGTGCTGCACCACAAAGGTGAGCAGCTCCACTGCCCGCGCCTCACGCTGGCGCGCCATGCAAAGTTTGGCGCAGCCCACAATGGTCGCCAGCGCAAATGGCAGCGCCCCGGCGCTGGTGCTCAAGCGCAGCCCTTCGCAGAAGTGAGTCGCTGCATCCAGCACATGCTCCTGCGCCAGCGCAATCTCGCCCAGATTCAGGTTAGCGACACTGGCAAAGCCCACTGCGCCAATCTCCATGAAGATTCTTAAGCCCTGCGCAAGACGTTCCTTTGCACCATCGAGATCACCATTAAGGCGCAGGCACTCGCCGCAATTGACCAGACTGCGCCCGACTGCATTGCGGTCACCCATCGCGCGGAAGGTTTCGATCACAGCGTTGTAATGCTCAATCGCCTCGCCAAACGCGCCTTCTTCTGCCGCCAGGTTCGCCAGAATCAACAGCACATGACTGGCACGCACGGAGTCATTCAACTGCCGGGACAGCGCCAGGCTCTTTTCCAGATATTCGCGCGCCTGCTGGTGGTCACCGCGCAAATAGCGGATTGCGCCATAACTGCCCAGCGCATGCGCCCGCCCGGCGCGGTCATCAATTGCATCTGCCAGCGCCAGGCTTTCCTGCAAGTGCGCCTCGGCATGCTCAAAAGTGCCCTGATCACGCGCCACGTCCGCAAGGTTGATCAACACCCGCAGCACCAGCGGTTTCTCGCCGCGCTGGCGTGCCAGCGTCAGGCTGTCTTCGTAATACTGCCGCGCTGGGACAATCTCATTCAGATGCTGATGCGCCAGCCCCAGCAGGCGCAGCATACGCATCTTCCACTGCGCAGTGTCCTCATCCGCCAAGGTTTCAGTCAATGCCAACGCCCGCGCCGCATAGGTGATTGCCCCATGATAGGCACTGATCTGGATGAACTGCTCGGCGGCAAGCCCGGCATAATGGCGCTCTTTGCGCGCATCACCTGCCCCACGCCAGTGAGAGACCAACACCGGCACATGCGCGGCGTCCTCGCCGTAGACCGTCTCGACAGCTTGCGCAATCTGACGATGCAGCGCGGGTAAATCTTCTTCAGGGATGGCGATTAGCAGCCCTTCGCGCAGTTTATCGTGCGCAAACCGCCACTGCCCATCCGAGACATCCAGCACCGCTGCGTTAAGGCACTCGGTCAGCCAGTCGTCAAGGCTGCCCGACGCACCAGGCGCAGACAGCACCGCCCGCAGCACCGACAAATCAAGCGCCCGCCCGGCAACCGCCGCCGCACGCAGCAGCGGCAGCGCGGTCTTGCTGACCCGTTCCAGACGGCGCTGGACAATGCGCAAAATACCACCGGAAAAAACCGAGGTCGGCAGAGTCATTGTGCCAATGCCCTCACGCCCGCCCGCTTCCTCCATCAGGGCACGCACGACCTCAATCAGGAAGAAGATATTGCCCTCGGTTTCGCGCTGGAGCAGCGACACCACCGGCTCCTGCATGCCCACGGTGCCCAGCATGGACGCACTGAGCGCGGCAATACCATCGGCATCCAGCCGAGGCAGCCGCAGCACCTGCATGCCCGGCAGCGTTTGCGAAAGCTGCGGTGCTTCGTCATCGCGGTAGCTGCCAACCACCAGCAGCGGCAGCGGCGGCGTAATCTGCACCAGATGACGCAGCAGGGCAAGACTCTCGGCGCTCGCCCACTGTAAATCTTCGAGGATCACCAGCGTGGGCTGTGTCTGCCGGGCAAACAGGCTAGCGATCATCGCCTCGGCGCGCTGCTGCACTGTAGACGGATCTGCCTCCGCCCCATCGGCGCTGATGCGGCGTTGCAGCAGTTGGTCAATATCGGGAATGAGCACCTTGAGCACCGCTGCGTCTGCATCATCCGGCTCGGTGTTGAGCACCAACCGTCGCAGCACATCCACCCACACCTGATACAGCCTGCCGCCTTCGCGGGCTGCCTGCCCACGCAGCACCAAAGCGCCGCGAATCAGTGCACGGGTGCGCAGTTCTTCCAGCAGGCGGCTTTTGCCTACACCGCTTTCACCGCCGATCAGCCATGCCCCGCCGCGCAGGTCGGTCGTGTGTGTTAGCGCGGTCTCCAGCGTGCGCAGTTCTAGCTCACGACCGACAAACTGCGCCGCTTGCAGAAAGCTATCACGGATGGCGGGCGTTTCTTCCGGCAGGGGCTGGCGGGCAGCCGCACAAAGCGCTTCAATCGTTTCCTCAGCACTGCGAAAACGTTCCTCTGGTTTTTTGTTAAGCAGCCGCTTGAGAATCAGGGCAAGCTGCACACTGAGGTCAGTTTCTGGCGGAATTTCCACATCATCGGGGTAGACATCTGCCTGCTGAACATCCAGCGCGACGGTATCGGCATGGTCAAACAGCGGCTCGGTGGCAATCAGCGGCGACAAATCAGGGTCTTTGCTGACAATGCTTTGCAGCAGGCTGGTCACGTCTTTGAGGTCGAACGGATGCCGCCCCACAAACAACTGGTAGGCAATCACACCAACAGCATACAGGTCAGCACCGACGCCTGGCGCAGCGCCCATCAGCACTTCCGGCGCAATATATGCCAGTGTCCCGGCAACCTTGTCGCCCCCGCCGTCGCCCCGGTGCGCTGCCAGCCCAAAATCCAGCACGCGCACGGTGCCATCCGCCGTAACCAGCGCATTATCAGGTTTCAGATCGCAGTGGATAATCTCGCGGCGGTGCAGGTACGCCAGCGCTTGCAGCATCTGGATCAGCAAATTGATGCGCGTGAGCAGCGGCTGTCCTTCGCCCGCTTGCAGGATCGTGCGCGGGTTTTCCAGCAGTGCCATGGTGAAGTATGGACGATCATCCTGATCAAAGCCGTAATCAAGTACCGAAATAATGTTGGGATGGCGCAAAGAGGCAAGTGTCTGGAATTCGCGCGTCAGCGCCAGTCGTGATGCGTCGGGATCCGTGGCAGCACGATGCGGCTGTGTCCTGAGTGCCTCGGACTGCACCGCCGCCAACACCCGCTTAAGCGCAACAATCTGCCCGGTCAGGCGGTCGCGGGCACGGTAAACAGTGCCCATACCGCCACCGCCAAGTTCTTCAAGCAGCAGGTAACGTCTGCCAATAAACTGAATAGGGTCTTCACCCTGCATAATGTTTGCTCTCTGTAGCTGCACCTGTGACATTCTGCAACGGGTGGAGATTGTACCGAATCCAAAGAGAGATTGCTGGTACACTGCCGACCAATCCTCCGCACAAAGCCGCATTTCAAAGCAGGTGAACTAATCAGGTTAATGCGCGCAGCAACAAAATCACTACACAGCGCGGGTTGAGCAGCAGCAAAGAGAGCCAGGCAGAGACAGCAAAACCGGGAAGCTGGTTGTGCTCCCCGGTCGAAAAGGTTGCGTTGAGTTAGGTGGCAGTGCAACGGCTAGCGCGGTCGGACTTGCCCAACACCGGTGATATTGCGCGTGATTTCCGGCTCGCCTTCGTAGGTGATGACGCCCGCTCCACTGATAGTCACATCCAGACGGCGGCTGGCATCCACGTTCAGTGTCGCGCCACCGGTGAGGTTAATCGTGGTTTCTTCAGTCGCAAGCTCAAAACCGTTGTACGCACCACCACCAGAGAAGGTCAGGTTCTGGCGTGTGACTTCGCCGCTGACGGTGATGTCTGCTGCGCCAGTTACGTTTACCCGGAAGTTTTCCCCGCTGACCCCGCTGATGTTAAACGAGCCGCCACCGGTCACCTCCAGACGATCCAGCGCCGCAGCCGTAATGCTGATGCTCAGTCCGTTGGTCGGCAGGATGCCCTCGCCATCGCGAGTGCGGATTACAAGCATACTACCCTGCACCTCGGTGGTCAGCAGTTCGACAATATTGTCATCAGAAGTCAGCGTCAGCGACTCACTGCCGCTGACATCAATAGTGATCGCCGCGCCGGTTTCGAGCTTCACACCCGTAAAGCCGCTGACTTCACGCGATTCGGTAACTACTGTACCCGAACCCTGAACAACTACTGACGAAACATCAATGCCATTCGCATCACACGCTGCTATCAGCAGCACAACCAACAGCAACGCAATAACGGCATACCGTTGATACATAGTGGAGTCCCCCTGTTTCGTGAACCGGACTTATCCCGGCTTATATGGATCAATCTCATGTACGCAATTTCACAAAGAGAGGTTGCAGGGATTAAGAAAAAAGGCAAAAAACGCAAGGCGAAGGGGCAGGACAAAACACCCCAGACTGCGGGCAGCAGCATCCGTATCCGCCTGCTGTAAAAACAAAAGAGGCGTCTGATCAGACGCCCCTGCCGTAGTCACGATGCAAGGAAATGTCCACTAGAGGAACATTCCGACAAAGCTCTTCAACCGCAGTGTGCCGAACCGCCTGCTGCGTTGAGCCTCTGGCAGCAGTTCACGCGCTTTCTGCTCCGGCTGCTCCCGGCGCGCCGCCTGCTCGACATATTTGTGCGTTTCGTGTTCAACATGGAATGCCTTAGCGAACATGGCGTTCTGTCTCCCTCTATAGCCCTCTGTTTTATCTTGCTATAACTCTATACGCAGCGCATCAGGTAAACGGTTCAAAATTCATCTCCGACTTTTGACGGATTTTTGGCGTTTAGCAGCGCGGATTCTATAATCCGCAGCGGATTTCACTGCCTCCACGGCGAAAACAGGCTGTTGAGTGGTACTTATTTCAGGAGAGTTAGGCTATATGACTTCCGAAGACACCTTTAATCCTGTTACAGATGACTGGTATCACCCCTCAAAAAATGTCGTCAAGAACGCAACCGTCAAGGATTACGAAGCGATCTACGCCGAAGCAGCAGCAGACCCCGCCGCCTTCTGGGCGAAACGCGCACGCAACCTGAGCTGGTATCGCAAGTGGGACAGGGTGCTGGATGAGAGCAATGCGCCATTCTACAAATGGTTCGTAGGCGGCAAAACCAATATCATCCTCAATGCGCTGGACCGGCACGTCAAGACATGGCGCAAAAACAAACTGGCGCTGATCTGGGAAGGCGAGCCGGGCGACAAGCTGACCTTGTCGTACTGGCGGCTGTATCAGGAAGTCAACAAGTTCGCCAATGTGCTGCGCAGCATGGGCGTCAAAAAAGGCGACCGGGTGACAATCTACATGGGGCGTATCCCCGAAATCGTCATCGCCATGCTGGCAACCGCCAAAATCGGCGCAGTACACAGTGTCGTTTACGGCGGTTTTTCAGAGCAGGCGCTCGCCAGCCGTATCGAAGACGCCCAGAGCCGCGTGCTGATCACCTGTGACGGCGCGTGGCTGCGCGGCAACATCGTTGAACTGAAAAAGGTCGCAGACGAAGCGATTCACCGTTCGCCCGTTGTCGAGCATGTGATTGTGGTCAAGCGCACCAGGCAGGACATCCACATGCAGCAGGGACGCGACTACTGGTATCACGACCTGATGAACCTGCCTATCGCCAGCCCCAAATGCGAAACCGAAGTGATGGACGCCGAAGACCCGCTGTTCATCCTCTATACCAGCGGCACAACCGGCAGACCCAAAGGCGTGCTGCACACACATGGCGGCTACCAGGTCCACACGTCCACTACGCTGGAATGGGTTTTCGACCTCAAAGACGATGATCGCTGGTGGTGCGCAGCCGATCCCGGCTGGATCACCGGGCACAGCTATATCGTCTACGCGCCGCTGATTCTGGGCGCAACCAGCTTCATGTACGAAGGCGCGCCGACCTACCCCTACCCCAACCGCTGGTGGAAGATGGTCGAGGAATACGGCATCACCGTCCTGTACACCGCGCCAACCGCCATTCGCGGATTGATGCGCTTTGGCGATGCCTGGCCCCAGCGGCACGACCTGAGCAGCCTGCGTTTACTCGGCTCGGTAGGCGAACCAATCAACCCCGAAGCATGGAAGTGGTTCTACAACGTCATCGGCAAAAGCAACTGCCCGATTATGGATACCTGGTGGCAGACCGAAACCGGCGGCTGCATGATTACACCGCTGCCCGCGGTTGGGCTGAAACCAGGCAGCGCCACACGCCCCTTCCCAGGTGTGGAAGTAGATGTCGTAGACGAAAACGGCAACTCCTGCCCGCCCGGCGTGGATGGCAAGCTGGTCATCAAGAAACCATGGCCCGGCATGCTGCGCACCGTCTACGGCGACCCGGAGCGTTACACTGCCCAATACTGGAGCGAATACAAAAAGCAGGGCTGGTATCTGGCAGGCGACAGCGCCCGCAAAGACGAAGATGGTTATATCTGGGTCATTGGGCGCATTGACGACGTGATTAAGGTCAGCGGCTACCGGCTGGGCACTGCCGAAATTGAATCCGGGCTGGTCAGTCATGCCGCTGTCGCCGAAGCCGCTGTAATCGGTGTACCGGACGAAGTACGCGGCAACATCATCTATGCTTACTGCATCCTGCGCGAAGGTTATCAGGGCAACCTGGAACTGGAAGACAACCTCAAAAACCATATTCGACACGAAGTTGGACCAATTGCTATACCCTCAAAGATTGAGTTTGTCACCAGCCTGCCCAAAACCCGCAGCGGCAAGATTATGCGGCGGGTGCTGAAGGCTCGTGCCACCGGGCAGCCCGAAGGCGATCTAAGCACGCTGGAAGAGTAACGCGCACACACGCAGCAAAACACAGGGGGGCGGGCTGTTGCTCCCCTGGCAGCACCACTTCATTACAAGCGCCACAATCGCCAACCCCATACAAAACACCACCAACCACTTCAGCAAGGTTTCACAAATTTTTCACGGACATTCCCTCCTCCATATGGTAAGGTAATCGAAACGCTTGTAACAAAAGTTTCACAAACGTAGGAATGTTGACATCTAGACAGTTTTTTGACATTGCAATCTTTCTTAACAAACCAAAATAGAGTAAATTCTAAATAGGTGTCTAACAGACAAGCAAGAAGCAAGGATGCGACAATGCACTCGCTAAAGATAAAAGTCACAGTGATCACGGTGATCACATTGGTGATACTGGCTGTCTATCCAGCATCCGCCGCACTTAACATGCCGTCCGGCGCACAGGCGGTATTCCTACAAACCACTGGACGACTAGCGCCGCTTGATGTCGGCGACTACCGCACCAACACCGCAGGCGACAACCAGGATCACGAACTGGTCGTCAACATTCCTTGCACACCCAGCCAGACTTATGTCTTTGAGCTGTTCGATCCCTCAATTGACATCGCACAGAACCCACCGGGCATCACCATCGCATTCATGCCAGACGGGACACCGCGCGCACTGGACGAACCACGCATCACCAATCAGAACCTGATGATTACATCGCCCAATATGAATGTGGCCAACGCATTTTTCGACGCCCTGTTAATTGACCCCGCAACCTTCCGGCTGCTGCAACCCAATGGCGTACAGGTCGCAACACAAACATTCGCAACCGGCAGCGCTGACGGACTCTGGGTGACGCTGCACACACTGACACTGCCCGCTGCCCCGACTGCTGGCGTCAACTGCGGGGATTACACGCTGATCTCGCGCGTAGGTGATGGCAGCGCCGCGGTCGGGCTAAACAACGACGACAACGGCTGGCGCTTCCGTCTTTCGGGCGGCGCAGCAGTGCCCGCAGAAACCTTCGACCCGGTTGTCGGGTTTGACGGCATCGCAGGCACCGGCGATGAAGCATGGGTCGCGCTGCAATCGCTGGCATACCAGCACTTCGGCGCAGGCGGCTGCGGGGTCAACGCGCCCCAACAGTCGCAGACCTTCTACTGGTTCAGCAACTTCGGCAACACCAATATGCGCATGCTCAACTTTGACATGGACAATCAGGGCTTCGTCGAATACTACACGCCGGCCGGAACACTGATTAACGGCACAGTCTCGACATTCTTCAACTGGAACAGCACCCCCCTGCAAACACCGCGTCCGGCATTTGGAAACATGGCTACTTTTGACCCCGGCGTAGGCGACACCATCGGTGACGCGATTGCCAACCCGGAAACCGGGTTATGGAGCGCGCGCGTCTGTCTGCTGTTCAACAACGAGTACGTTTTTGAGGTACCTGGCGCAGTCCTGTTCCTGAACCCACCTCCGCTGCCCAATGTGGGCATTCAGAAGGTCGATGCCTTCAATCCGATCATCACCTCGCCGGGAACCACGACCTACACGATCAGCATCACGAACAGCGGCGCTGGCGCAGCAATGCCTATCCCCGGACCTGAAGTTGTAGACAACCTGCCCGCAGGCATGACCTTTGTTTCCTGTACAGTTAATCCGCCTCTGGTGGGGACCTGCTCAAACTCAGGTAACACCGTTAACTTCAACCTGACAGGACAAGCAGGCATTGCTGCTTACCTGCCGGGCACCCCGGCAGCACCTAACAACACCGGCACAATGACCGTTACCGCGAACGTCAATGCAGGCTTAGCAGATGGCAGCCTGCTGACGAACACAGCAACCGTCAACTACACAGACGTGTTCGGCAACACACATCCACCCAGTTCAGCCAGCGACACCAACGAAGTTGACGCGCTGCCCGTTGTGCCCACACCTACATCCATCCCCGGAAGCACCACAGGCACAGGTGGCGTTTCACCCGCAATCGCCCTGGTTGATCCTTTCATCACCAAGAGCGTCAACCCACCATTTGCCCTACCCGGCGAGGCGGTTACATGGACAATCATCGTCAGCAACCCCGGAACCATCGCAATCAACAATGTGGTGATGACCGATAACATGCCGCCAGAGGTCGAAATCCTGTCCGTATCAGCTACAGCAGGTTCTGCATCCTTCAGCGGGCAAACCGTAACCACCAATATCGGAACGCTTGCGCCAGGACAGTCAGTCACAACCACCGTCAATGCACAAGTGCGCGCAAACGCAGCGCTGCCCTTTATCCTGACCAACAATGCCTGCATGACCTACGCCGGCAGCACTGCCACTCACTGCGCGCAGGCAACCGTGCTCAGCGTGGCACAACTGCCCGCAACAGGGGAAACACCCCCCTGGCGCGATCTGCTGCTGGTTAGCCTGCTGACGGCAGGAATCAGCATCGTCAGCCTGAGCGGCGGCAGTGTTCTGCGCAGCAGCAGAAAACATCGCGCTGCATAGACAGAGAACAAGGGAGGACTAAGTCCTCCCCTACGAACCATAGGTTGTACAGGGTGCGGACGCCGCTGCGTTTAGGGGTGCCTGCGCCCGCTGAGCGAAGCCGTCCGCCCAAACGCCGTATTATTTTGGAAAACCGCATCATTCCCTTGTTTGCGCTTACGGTTAGCTACTAAAACAAAAGGAGCATCTCACGTGTAGAGAATGCTCCTTTTTTGGCGCATCAGCCCCGCCATAAACCACGCTATAGAGGCGAAAACAAGCCGAATCTACGCGAATCCGCTTGCAAGTGATTGCCTGAAACTAACTTCTCATATACAATAAAAACCATGTAAACTCAGACTCAAGATGTAGCCGTCAGCAGTATATACGGCATGTAAGAGCGCAGTTTTCCAGACAGAGCCAGCGAGGACATTCGCGATTAACCACGAGTAAGAAACGAAAACGTCCGTATCACACCCCGTTCACAGGATACGGACGCTCGTGCTCGCACCAAGGAAGGTTACGAGCTGACCTGTCGGACATCTTTACCGTATATACCGCCTACCATTGCGAGAGTAGGTATGTCAAACATGACCGACATGCATAGTATACCGCATAACGTGTCAAAAACACAAGCGGAATTAGCAAACAATCATGAGGAACCGTTGAAAAATGGTTACCCAAATTGTGCGACCGCTGATTCCCCAGAAACAAAGGACACAAAAGCAACAGACACACAGGCAGCCGCACAGCAGCTCTACGCATTGGGACTAAACGTCTTTCCACAGCCATTCGGCAGTAAGGCGGGCTATCCCTGGCGCCAACTTCAGTACACACGCCTGCACAACAGCGCACACACCTACGGACTGGAAAACCTGTTCAGCCAGCCGTGCAACATCGCTGTCATGTGCGGCAAAACCAGCCGTAATCTGTTCGTGCTGGATTGCGAAAGCGAAGACAGTTTCAAGCGCAACGTTGCTGCCATGCGCACACGCAACATCGCAATCTGGGCAGTTGGCACAGCACGCGGCGGACACCTGTACATGTTCTGCGCTGACGGGGAAGTGCAGAACATCAGCAGCGAAACACTGGGCGACATGGAAGTCAAAGGTGGCAAAGGATACGTGCTGACCGCGCCATCGCTGCATCCATCAGGCATACCTTACCAGTGGCTGCGTCAGGAAGGACCAGAACCACCAACAGTAACGTTGCAAGATATTGATTGGTTAAATGACCTACAGGGCAACCCGATCAGCCTGAAGATCGAGCAAAATCGCACCAAACGAAACACAAAAACACCAGATCCGCAGCACTGGACACCGCTTTCGAGCAGCACCCAACGTTACCTCAAAAACGGCGCACAAACTGCACACGGGCAGCGCAACAACGCTCTGTTCCGCGCCGCCTGCGATATGGCAGGTAACAACTACAGCGAAGCAACGACCAGCCAGATACTAGAACCCATCGCCAGCAGCAGCGGACTGCCGAATTACGAGATTCGCCGCACAATCCAGAGTGCCTACAGCCGAACACGAACACCATCGCGACCAACCAGGACCAACGAACCCAAACCGCATAGAGAACTATGGAAATATGCCGCAGGATTCGCCGAACAGCATCAATGGGAAGGACGCACAAAAACCACCGATCAGGCAGTATTCTACGCACTCACGGAACGCGCCAGAGACGCAGCCAACGAAAACGGCGTCTTTCGTGCCAGCATACGCGAACTAAGCGAAAAAGCCCAGATAGGCACTGCAACCGTCCAGAAAAGCCTTAAAAGGTTACAACAGCACAACCCACCCCTGGTTTTCAAAGTCAGCCAAAAAGATCAGACCAGCGGAGCAAACCTCTGGCGCTTTAGCGATTACGTCCTAACAAACGGCAAAAAGATTATCCTGAATGCTAACTTGAAAACAGACACATTGCCCCCTGCCCCCCCCTGGTTAAGTTTTAGTGTGTCTTTTACCAAGACTTCAGACCTGCTGGAACGCGGGGCATTAGGACGAACGGGATTGACTGTGTATAGGGCAATGCTGACCTATGCAGCGCCGGCGCTGCCTGCGGAGATTGCAGAACTGTCAGGTTGTACAGTGAATCAGGTGAATTATGCGCTGGGCAAAATGCGCCGCTTTGGGCTGGTTGAACGCGCCGCAGCAGGCTGGCAAGCGCTGGCGCTTGAGGACGAGCAGTTGGAGCGACAGGTGGCACAGCGGGCAGGAACCCAGGGCAGCAGCGCCCGCCGCCGCAAACGTTATGCCAGAGAGCGCGCCCTGTTCATTGGCAGAATTATCTATGTAGCGATGCAGCAGGATTGGCGCAGAAACAGCGGTGAACAGGCGCGGGGCGAGAATGCATGTTCTATGGAAAGGAGTTGTGCTATAGTAGAGCCTGCGACGATACAGGCGGCAGATACACCGCTTACGGTCCAGCCCGAACACGGTTCGCCCGAAGCGCATTCGCCCGAAGCACGCGCGGGACAGCGCAATCAGCGCAGCGTAGACAGGACTGCGCAGCAGCAACGACACAGCCAACAGGACGAAAATGCAGGTGGTCAGGTGAAATTATGGCGCTGCCCTAACTGTGGACAATCCCACTTCAGCGATGATCCGCCGGAAATGTGCGATTTCTGCCGTGACTTCACCACCTGGCGTGAACTTGTCGTGCCGACTTACAACGGCGAAGTGATTGACGACCCGCTGATTCTACTGGCAATTGAGCTTGGCGGGGTGATTGGCGACGTCCAGATCACCCCGCCGCCGGAAAACACAGAACCGCCCAGACAACTGCCGCTGCTTTAAACGCGCGCTTAGAACGCGCATGGGGCTGTCACAGCGCGGCACTGCGCGTTATAGTTGGCGTAGTTAAGCGCTTAAGCCTTTCAGATCATGATTGGCTGCGCTGCGGAGCTGTGTTTTTGCAGATTGTGAGGGTGAAAAAGTATGGAACGGCGAGAAATCCTGCAACGACTGCGTGAGCAGCCTGATGTGGATGTCCTGATTATTGGCGGCGGCATTAACGGCATCGGCACTTTTCGTGATCTGGCGCTTCAGGGGGTGCGGGTTTTGCTGGTGGAGCGCGGCGACTTTTGCTCCGGGGCAAGCGCTGGTTCTTCGCACATGCTGCACGGCGGCATCCGCTATCTGGAAAATGGCGAGTTTCGGCTGGTGCGCGAGGCACTCACTGAACGCAACCTGCTGCTGCAAAATGCGCCGCACTATGCCAAGCCGCTGCCGACCACGATCCCGATCTTTAGCTGGCTGTCGGGCATGTTCAACGCGCCGCTAAAGTTCCTGCGCCTGCGCGACAAACCGGGCGAACGCGGGGCGCTGGTGATCAAAATCGGCTTGATCTTCTATGACATCTTTGCGCGTGCCTACCGGGTCATGCCCACCCATAAAGTCCACCTGCGCGGCAAATCGCTTCAGGATTACCCGCAATTGAACCCGGACATCGTCTGCACGGCAACCTACTACGATGCGTGGATGCCTACGCCGGAGCGCCTGTGTATTGAGCTGGTGCTCGACGCTGAAGCAACCACACCGGACGCGCAGGCGCTCAGCTACACCAGCGCGGCAGGTGGTGCGGGCAGCGCGGTCACGCTGCGTGACGAGTTGAGCGGCGAGACTTTCAGCGTGCGCCCAAAAGTGGTCATCAATGCCGCCGGTCCGTGGATTGATTTCGTCAACCGCGCCATGCAGCAGGAAACGCGCTTTATCGGCGGCACCAAAGGCTCACACCTGATCCTCGAAAACAAAGCGCTGCATGACGCCACCAACGGGCACGAAATTTTCTTCGAGAACAATGACGGGCGCATTGTGCTGATCTTCCCTTACATGGGCAAGGTGATGGTTGGGACGACAGACATTCGTGTGGAACACCCCGACGAGGCAGTGACCACTGACGATGAAGTGGCGTATATTCTGGACATGATCGGGCGGGTATTCCCGAACATCCCGGTAGATCGCTCGCAGATCATCTTCACCTTCTGCGGCGTGCGCCCGCTGCCCGCCAGCGACAAATCGTATACTGGCAATGTCAGCCGCGATCACAGCGTTCGCGTCGTGCAGCCGGGCTTCGGGCTGGATTTCCCGGTCCTGTCGCTGGTTGGCGGCAAATGGACGACATTCCGCGCATTTTCCGAACTGACAACGGACCGGGCGCTGGGGCTGCTGGGCAAGCCACGGCAGGCAAGTACCAAACACCTGCCGGTTGGCGGTGGCAGGGATTATCCACGCCTGCCCCAGGAACAGGCACAGTGGGTTGAACTGCTGGCACAGCGCACCGCAATCAGCACAGCGCGTGCGCAGCAGTTGTTCGAACGTTACGGCACGCGCGCCTCAGATGTTGCGCATTACCTGCAAGAGGGCGCAGACGCCCCGCTGCGGCACCTGCCGGAATACAGCCGCCGCGAAATCCTGTTCATGGTCGAGCATGAAAAGGCGCTCACGCTGGACGACATCGTGCTGCGCCGTTCGTTGATCGCATGGCTGGGGCAGCTCAATGCTGATGCCTTTGCCGAACTGGCAGACGTGCTGGCGCAGGCGCTGGGCTGGGACGCCAGCCAGAAGCAGGCGCAGATGCAGAACAGCGCCGCCGTGCTGCGCCGTGAGCACCGGCTTGAGCTGACGCTCAACCCTGCCCCACAGGCATAACCCGGCAGGGCAGCCAACCGTGCTATTTACCGGCGGGCAGAACATCACGCATCATCGCTGTATTCAAGACACAACCCGGCGCGGTTGTGTCTTTGCGTTCCCGTACTGCGACCACGCGCCGCTGCCGCGCGCCGCTTCGTGTGAAATCGGTTATGAATACGAATAAGGTATGTTTGTAGCGAAAACCTTAATTAAAGCCACATGAGAACGCCACTATAGTGAGAGTAAGGTTAACTCACCCAATAGTTACGCCAGAGGATTGCATCATGCGTTCTAAATCACCTTATACCTGGCTGCGTTTTTCTAACCTAAAGCTGGCTCAAAAGATACTAATTCCGACAGTGCTCGGTTTTCTGGTGGTCTCCATCTCGCTGATCACGCTGCTGTCCAGCAGTCTCGTGCAAACCATTCTGGACGCGGAAAGCGACCGGCTGGAAAACGCCTATGGTGGTTTTCAGGCACAGCTTGACGCGCAGGCGCGCGAGGCGCTGGCGCTGGCAACCAGCATCAGCGAACAGCCGCTGGCACAACAGGCGCTGGCAGAGCGTGACCGCGACACCCTGCTGAACGAATACCTGCCGGTTTATGAAGCGCTGGATGAGCGTTTCGATGTCCCGCAGGCGCAGTTCCATCTCGCGCCAGCGCAGTCATTCCTGCGCCTGCACGCGCCTGAGCGCTTTGGCGATGATCTCTCCAGCTTCCGGCAGATGGTGCTGGACACCAACGCCACCGGACTGGCATACAGCGGCGTTGAGATTGGCGTCGGCGGTATCGGTGTTCGCGGGGTTGTCCCAGTCTTTTATCAGGGAGTGCAGGTTGGTTCCTTTGAAATCGGTGCCAACATCACCAGCACACTGCTGGAAAACATGCGCAGCGCCTATGGCGGCGAGTGGCATCTGTTTGTGTTTGAAAGCGCCACCAACAACACCGCCCCGGAAGAACTGGCGGGTATCCCGCGGTTGAATGATGAGACACTGATTTTTGCCACCACGACGGACCAGATTGCCCCCGTTGAAGCTGCGCAGTACGATGCCGTTTTGCTCAGCGGGCAGGCGCTCATTAACCGCCTGGGCAGCGGCGACAGCAGTTTTGCCACTTATGTCGCCCCGCTGCGCAATTACAGCGGCGAAATCGTCGGTTTCGTGCAGATTGACTTCTCACGCAGCGCAGTGCTGGCGGAAATTGCGCAAACGCAGACACAGGCAGTCCTGGTCGGTGGTGCCCTGACGCTGCTGGTGCTGGGCGCGCTGTTGTTCATCATCCAGCGGTCTGTGCGCCCGGTGCGCCTGCTGACACAAGCGGCAGAAGCCATCACCGGCGGTGATCTGAATGTCCCGATCAATGTGCACGGCAGCGACGAAATCGGCTTGCTGGGGCAGGCATTCCGCACAATGATGCGCCAGCTTTCCGGCATGATCAGCACGATGGAACAGCGCATTGCTGAGCGCACCAGCGACCTTGCCACCTCCGCCGAAATCGCCGCAGCAACCAACCAGATTCGCGAAGTCGAAGACCTGCTCAACCTGTCGGTGAACCTGATCCGTGACCGCTTCAACTTCTACTATGTGCAGGTCTACCTGATTGATCCCGAAAGCAACCGCGCCGTGCTGAAAGACGGCACGGGTTATGTGGGACGGCGGCTGCTGGTCAAAGGACACAGCCTGCCGCTGGATGGGCGCAGCCTGGTCGCCCGCGCGGTGCGCGAAGCCACGCCGATGATTGTGCAGGACACCCGCAGCAACCCCGACTTCCTGCCCAACGAACTGCTGCCGGATACCCGCGCCGAAATGGTCGTGCCGCTGCGCAGCAAAGGCGGCATTATCGGCGTGCTGGACATCCAGCACAATGCCCCTAACATTTTTGAGGACGCGGCGGTAAGGCTGTTCCAGACACTTGCTGACCAGCTTGCCACCACATTCGAGAATGTACAGCTTTTTGAAGACTCGCAGCGCCGTGCCCGTGAACTGGAAATTGTGGCGCAGGTGAGCGCGGAGGCAAGCCGCACACTGGACACCAGCACGCTGTTGTGGACAGTGGCGGATCTGACCAAGAAAAGCTTCAATCTGTATCATGCGCATATCTACCTGCTCAACGAAACAGGCAATACCCTCGTGCTGACGGCAGGCGCGGGCGAAATCGGGCGGCAGATGGTCGCTGAGCAGCGCAGCATCCCGCTGAACCGCGCCGACAGCCTCGTCGCCAGCGCAGCGCGCACCCGCCGGGGGGTTGTCGTCAACGATGTCACACAAAACCCGGACTTCCTGCCACATCCGCTGCTGCCGGACACAAAAGCCGAAATGGCGATCCCGATGGTCGTCGGCGATACAGTGGTCGGGGTGCTGGACGTGCAGGCGAACGTGACCGACCGGTTCACGGCGGAGGACGTGCAGGTCAAGACCACCCTCGCCGCACAGGTTGCCGTCGCCGTGCAGAATGCCCGCGCGTTTGAGCAAACCGAGCGCGCCCGTGCCGAAGTCGCCCGCGTCTACGAGTCCTCAGTTGACCTGATCGGTACGGCAGGCTTCGACGGCTACTTCAAGTCGCTCAACCCTGCGTGGGAAAGCACCCTCGGCTGGAGCACAGCGGAACTGCTCTCACGCCCCTATGTTGAATTTGTCCATCCGGACGACGTGGAACCCACCGACCGCGAGGCAAATCAGCAGCTTGCAGCGGGACACAAAACGATCTCGTTCGTCAACCGCTATCGCACCATCAACGGCGATTACCGCTGGCTGTCATGGAACTCCACGCCGGACCCTGAAGCACAGATGATCTACTTCGTCGCCCGTGACGTGACCGAACAGTACAACATCCAGCGCGAACTGGCACAACAGAACGCCATCCTGAACACCTCACGCGACCTGATCTCGCTGAGTGACCTGCAGGGCAACATTCTCTACATGAACCCCGGCGGTGCCCAGATGCTGGGCTATGACAGTCCGGGTGACTTCGGCGGCATGCGCATTCCCGATCTGCATCTGGCAGAGGATCTTGCAAAGATCGAAAAAGACGGCATCCCCACTGCTATGAAGACCGGCAACTGGCGCGGCGAGACAAGGATATTGCACAAAGACGGTACACTTATCCCGGTTGACCAGACGATCTTCGTAATCCCAGATGCGCAGGGCAACATTACCAGCATCGCCACCATTATGACGGACATCACCGAGCGCAAGCAGTCAGCAGAAGCGCTGCGACAGAGTGAAGAGCGTTTCGCGCTGGCGATTGAAGGCACCAATGACGGCTTGTGGGACTGGAACATCGATACCAACGAGGTTTACTTCTCGCCACGCTGGAAAGCACAGATTGGCTATGCAGATGATGAAATCGCCAACAGCTTTGATGAATGGCGCCATCATGTCCATCCTGATGATCTCGCACCGACCGAAGCTGCCCTCCAGGCGTATCTGGAAGGGCGTACACCGGAATACAGTGTAGAATTCCGCTTCCGCCACAAGGATGACAGCTACCGCTGGATTCTGGCACGTGCGGCGGCAGTACGCGACGCCGAAGGCAAGCCGCATCGTCTGACCGGCTCGCACACCGACATCACCGAACGCAAGCAGTCAGAAGAACAGCGCCGTTATCAGGAGGCATTCCTGCGCCAGGTGCTGGACAGCCTGCCGGTGCGTGTATTCTGGAAAGACAGCAATCTGAACTTCCTGGGCGGCAACAAGCTGCTGGCACAGGACATTGGCGTTGCATCGCCCGCAGCGCTGGTTGGCAAAAGTGACCGCGACTTCTTCCCCGAAGAACAGGCAAACGCCTTCCGCGCCGATGACCGGGAAGTGCTCAGGAGCGGGCGCGACAAGCTGAATATCGAAGAACCGCTGACCACCGGCGACGGCAGCACCATCTGGCTGAGCACCAGCAAGGTTGTGCTGCGTGACCTGGATGGCAAGGTCACCGGTATCCTCGGCACGTATCAGGACATCACCGAACGCAAGCAGGCAGCGGCAGAAAACGAACGGCTGGCGGTGCTGCTGTCCAACCTGATCGACTCCATCCCTGACCTGATCTTCTACAAGAACACGGATGGTGTCTATCTGGGCTGCAATAAGGCGTTCAGCGAGTTCGCCGGGAAAACCGCCGCTGAACTGATCGGCAAGACTGACTTTGATCTGTTCCCACAGGAGATCGCCGCGTTCTTCCGTGAGCAGGACCGCATCATGATGCAGGAACGCAGCTCCCGCCACAACGAGGAATGGGTCAGCTACCCCGACGGACGCCAGGTGCTGCTCGACACCCTGAAGACACCCTTTATGGCAGCGGACCGGGTGCTGGGCTTGATCGGTATCAGCCGTGACATCACCGAACGCAAGAAACTGGAAGAAATGCAGCGCCAGGCGGCACAGGTGATCGAAGGCAGCGCCACGATGGTTTTCCGCTGGAATGCCGCCGACTGGGCAGTGCTGGTTGCGTCGGAAAATGTGGCGCAGTTAGGCTACACAGCGGACGAATTCCTCACCGGCAAAGTGCCCTACGCCTCAATCGTGCATCCTGAAGACATCGAACGTGTGGCGCAGGAAGTGGCAGGCTTCACCGAAAAGGGTGTTGACCAGTTCCAGCAGGAATACCGCGTGCTGCATCGGGATGGCACAGTGCGCTGGACCGACGACCGCACAACAATTGTGCGCGATGCAGACGGCAAAGCGCTGTACTACGAAGGGGTGGTGATTGACATCACCGGACGCAAACAGGCAGAGCAGGAAATTGCCCGGCGCGCAAAGGAACTCGAAACGGTGGCGCAGGTGGGTGTTGCGACGACCACCATCCTGGACATGGACCACCTGCTGCAGCAGGTGGTTGATCTGACCAAAGAGCGCTTCAACCTGTACCATGCGCATATCTACCTGCTCAACGCGGCAGGCGACCAGCTTGAACTGACCGCCGGTGCGGGTGAGGTCGGGCGGCGCATGGCTGCGGCAAAACGCACTATCGCGCTTAACCATGCGCACAGTCTGGTGGCACAGGCGGCACGAACCCATGAGGCAGTGGTCGTGAACAACGTGCAGCGCAGCCCGAATTTCCTGCCCAACCCGCTGCTGCCGGAAACGCGCGCTGAACTGGCGGTCCCGCTGCTCATCGGCGATCAACTGCTGGGGGTACTGGACGTGCAGGCGAATGTGGTTGACCGCTTTACGCCGGAGGATGTGAAGGTCAAGAGTACGCTCGCCGCGCAGGTGGCTGGTGCGATCCAGAATGCCCGCGCCTTCAAGGAAGTTACGCTCTACGCGAACGTGATGAACAACACGCCTGCGGGGCTGCATGTCTATCACCTCGAAGATGAAAGTTCCGATACCTCCCTGCGCCTGGTCGCGGCAAACGAGGCGTCCGCAGCGGCAACGGGTGTCGCACCAGCAGAGGTCATTGGCAAGACCATCGGCGAAGCATTCCCCGATCTGCTGCAAACCCAGATCCCGCAGATTTACGCCAACATCGCCCGGGGCGGTGCTGTGGTCGATCTCGGTGAGGTGCCCTATCAAGGGGAGTATTACGCCGTCAAGGCATTCCCGCTGCTCGACAACAATATGGGCGTCTCGTTTGACAACATCACCGAGCGCAAGCTTGCAGAAGCCGAACAGCAGGCGCTGGCACGCGCATCGTTCGCACTATCACAGTCAGTGGACGAGCAGGATATCCTTTCGGCACTGGTGAGCACCGTGGGCGATCCCACGATGGCGCTGGGCACGTTGATTTATACGATCCGGGGTGAACCGGGAACCGCCGATATTGTGGCAGTGCAAACCGGCGCGGGGCAGCCGCTCCCGCTGGATATGCTGCCGACCACACGGGTCAACAGCATGGAATTCCCGATCATCGATTTTGTTGCCGATAATCCTGAAATCCTGGTGGTCGAAGATACCTACAACGATCCGCGCGTGGTTGGTGATGTCAAAGTGGCAATCGACCAGCTCAATATCCGTTCGCTGATTGCCATCCCGCTGCATGCCGCCGAACAGTGGCAGGGGATTGTGTCGCTCAACTGGGCAGAACCACGCCAGTTCCCGCCCATGCTGCTGGAACTACTGACAGCACTGCAAGCTGCCGCCGCCGCGGTCGTCGCCAGCCGCCGGGCGTATCTGGCGGAAGAAGAAGCCCGGCGTGAAAGCGAACGCCGCGCCACCGAGCTGGTCACAGTGGCACGTGTGAGCACCGCGACCACCACCATTCTGGAAGTGAACGAACTGCTGCAATCGGTGGTTGATCTGACCAAACAGAGCTTCCAACTGTACCATGCGCACATCTACCTGGTTGACGAAGAAACTCACGCGCTGGTGCTGGCAGCCGGTGCCGGTGAAGTGGGCACGGTGATGAAGGAAAGCGGGCATAAAATCCCGGTTAATCGTGAGCGCAGTCTGGTGGCGCGTGCCGCCCGCACGCATCAGCCGGTGCGCATCAATGACGTGACCCTTGAAGACGGCTTCCTGCCGAACCCGCTGCTGCCGGAAACCAAAGCAGAACTCGCCGTGCCGATGATCGTCGGCGACGAGCTGATTGGGGTGCTGGACGTGCAGGCAAGTCAATCGGGGCGCTTCCAGGACGCGGACGCGCTGATTATGACCACACTGGCAGGGCAGGTCGCCATTGCCTTACGCAACGCCCGCGCCTTCGAGCAGGAACACGCGACGGTGCAGCGCCTGCGCGACCTTGACCGGCTGAAACAGCAGTTCCTCGCCAACATGAGCCACGAGCTGCGCACCCCGCTGAACTCGATCATCGGCTACTCTGAGGTGCTGCTGGATGGGGTGGATGGCGACCTGACCGATGACGCCAGCGAAGACGTGCGTGCCATTCATGAAAGCGGCAAGCACCTGCTGGCGATCATCAACGACATTCTCGATCTGGCGAAGATTGAGGCAGGACAGATGCGGCTGGAATGCAAGCCGGTCACGCTGGATGACTTCCTTGCCGAAGTGCTGCGCGGCAACCAGATATTGGTCAAGGACAAGGCGGTAACGCTCAACCTGATTCGGGAACACGCACAACCAGTCGAGGTCTATGCCGATCCGATCCGCCTGCGCCAGATTATGAACAATCTGGTCGGCAATGCGGTCAAGTTCACCGAAGAAGGCTCGGTCAACATTCACTTCGGGATGCACCCGGATAACATGGCGTGGGTGGCAATTGCCGATACCGGCATTGGCATCAAAGCGGATGATCTGCCGGTAATTTTTGAACAGTTCCGGCAGGTGGATGGCTCGTCCACACGGCGCGCAGGCGGCACGGGGCTGGGGCTGACGATTACCCGCCACTTCGTGCGGATGCACGGCGGCGACATTGAAGCGCAAAGCGAGTACGGCGTCGGCACGACGATGCGCTTCACACTGCCGCTGTATCACGTTGAATCCGCACGGTAGACGTATCCGGCGCAGCAGGGCGCATGTAACGGTGCCCTGAACAACGACCAACGTTCATCGGACGGCAGCAGCCGTAAACACAAGGGCGACCCAGTGTGGTCGCCCATAGGCATCAAGATAAGGACAAGCAGGGCATGATCTGGGAGAATAGTTGTGCCAACAAGATTCACCGGAGGATGCCCTGCATGACATCTAAAACAGTACCT
>DAOTWP010000253.1:0-10712 GCA_034435675.1 Anaerolineae bacterium | reverse complement strand
AACAGCTTCAGCAAACAGTGCTCGAAATGGTCGGCATGGCGCCCACCGATACGCCCGAACCGGCATATCTCGCCAGCGAAGGCATGCGCCTGTTCAGTCTGGGCAATATCGAGGGCGCGGCGGCGTTGTTCCAGCAGGCGGTGGCACAGCGTCCCGACGATCTGGAATACAACTACACCTACGGCACGCTGCTGCTTGAACAGCTTGATTACGGCAGTGCGCTGCTCGTCGCGGATCGCCTGCTGGACATCGCGCCGTTTGACCCGCGCGGCTACGCCCTGAAAACGCAGGCGCTGGCTGCCGCCGGGGATTCCACCCAGGCGGTGGCAGTAGGGCAGGCAGGGCTGGAAATCAACCGGGAATTTCCGCCGTTGTGGTCGGCGCTGTCGCTCGCCTATATCAGTGCCGGGCGTTATCAGGAAGGCTTTGACGCCGCGGTAACCGCTGTAGACCTTGATCCGATGGACTACAATGCCCGCCGTGCCTTTGCCTATGCGCTGGCACTTGCCGGGCGGCGCCCCGAAGCCATCGAACAGCTTGAGATTGCTATCAGCATCAGCCCGAATCTCACCGCCGCTTATTTCGAGGTTGCCGCGCAGTATCTTGCCATTGGCGATGACGAGCGCGCGATTGCCACCTATGAGACGATTCTCACCCTGCAGCCACGCAACGCCCGCGCACACCTGCGCCTGTGCGAGGCATATGCCAAAACCGGGCGCTTTGAGCAGGCGGTCGGGTTTTGTCAGGATGCTGTCTCGCTTGATTCGTCGCTGATATCGGGCTACTTGCAGTTAGGACGGCTGCATTACCGTGCGCGCCAGTTCCCCGAAGCGCTGTCCGCGTTCAGCGCCTGCGTACAGGCAGCGCCGGAGAACACGGAATGCAGCACGTATCAAGGGCTGGCATACTACTATGTTGGCGACTGCGATCAGGCATGGAGCGTTTTGCAGGGCGTGCTGCCGCGTGTGCAGGGCGACGCGGACCTGACCAGCATTGTTCGCACCGGGCTGACCGAAATCAGCACCTATTGTCCGGCATATTATGGTCGCGCCGCAGGAGCCGCCCTGCCACAGGATTTGTCCGTGACGCCCACGCCGCTGCCCACGCCACAGCCGGGCGCATAAGCTGGATGCAGATCAGGGACTAACGATGTATTTACGCACACCAAAACGTTACACCCGCAAAGGACAGCGCCGTTCCCTGCCACCCTTCCGGCGGTTGTTCTTGTGGCTGGTGCTGCTCGTGCTGATTGTCGCCGGCGTAGGGTTGTATTACAACCTCGATCTGCTGCGCCCGCTGGTGGACGACGCAGTGAACAGCCTCGAATCGGCACGGGCGACCGCGGTCGCGCCCACTGCCACACCGCTGCCAGACGCCAGCACAACGATCGCCCGCGCCGATGAAGCGTGGGAGCGCGGCGCGATTACCGAAGCAGTGCGGTTGTATCGCAGCATTCTGCCCGCCGTGCCCAACCGGGTCGAAGTCTTTGACCGTGTGACTGTCGGCTTGATTACCGATGGTCAGTTCGAGGCAGCGCTCGATTCTGGTGAACGCGCGGTCAATGCCGATCCGTTTTCGTCCGATGCCTGGACGGTTTATGCGTGGGCGCTGGACTGGAACGGGCAGCCGGAGGAAGCGATTGTCTATGGGCTGCACGCGCTGGAACTGAACCCGGATAATTACCGCACAATGGCGGTACTGTCCGAGGCGTATCTTTCCGCTGGGCAGGTGGAACGCGCGCGTGAAGCCGCGGACAACGCGCTGGAACTGAACCCGCAGGGCTGGGAAGGCTTCCGGGCGCGGGCGCTGGTCACACGCGAGGGCGATTTTAACTTTACCGCGGCGCGCGAGGACTTCGCCACAGCTTACAGCCTTGCCCCCAATATGAGCCTGCTGGCGGTGGATCTGGCAATCACCGAAGGGGCGTACCTGGGGAATCCTAACACGGCGATTGCGATCTTGCAGGAAGTCGTTGATCTCAGCCCGGAAAACACCACCGCGCTGTACTGGCTGGGGGTCTTTTATTTCCGCGATCTGGGCGACCCCAACCAGGCAACGCGCTATCTAAGCACCTGCGTGGATGTCAACCCGGAAAGCGTCCTGTGCCATTACTATCTGGGGCGTGTGCAGTATGCCGACGGGCTGCTGGTGGACGCCAGCACTAATCTGGATCGGGCAATTGAACTGGGCAGCACCGACCCGCGCCACTACTATTGGGCAGGTGATGTTAGAATCAGTCTGGGTGATTGTGCCGGGGCAATTCCGCTGCTTCAGCGTGGCTACGAACTGGCACGCGAACGCGAACAGGAAACCCTGTACGCGGATTTCGAAGCGTCGCTGCGCACCTGCGGCGCGGTGTCCCTGTCACCCGCGGCAGAAGCCACCGCTGCGCCGGGCGGCTGAGTCGCCCACGCGCCGCCCTGCTGCTGAGCGGGCAGGATGCAGAAGGCTGAGGGTGCAGGTTGTGCAAACCGGATTAGTGTGGAGGGGCGTGATGTCCGAACAACTACTGGTGGCAATTTTCCCGACCCGCAAGGCGCTGGTGCAAGCGCTGGACGGCATCAAGGAACTGGACGGTGTTGATGTTCACCGTCTGGCGGTGGTGGTCAAGGCGCAAACGGGGGAACTGCGCATTGTCGAAGATGATGTCAGCAGAAATGAAGGTATCATGACCGGCGGTGCCTTTGGCGCAGCGCTGATGGCATTGGGCATGATTCAGCTTGGCGCGATGGCGCTGCCCGGCGTGGGTGGGCTGATTGCACTGGGCGCGGGCGCGCTGGCGGGCGGGCTGCTGGGCGGGCTGACCGGGCGTTTTGCCGCCTATATGCTCGACCTCGGTTTCCGGCGCGAGCAGATTGACGCGCTGGCGGCGCGGCTGCAAGCGGGCAAACCCGCGCTGATGCTGCAATTCGATGCAGATTTTGAGCTGCTGGCGCAGATCAAACAGGAACTGATTTTCTACAACGCGGAACTGATCGAAGCAGGCGCAAGCGCCAGCACCGCCTGAGCGCGGCTGCCGACGTTGAACCCTGCTGCGCACGAGGCATATGCCTGTTTTCCCCTTAAAGCTCACCTATACAGACATCGCCAGCGGTGTGCTGATCATGCTGCTGGCGTTTACCCTGCGCTGCGTCGTCGTCTTTGACCGTGCCCACAACGACCCGGCGTTCGATCCCCTGCCGCCCGGCACGGACCAGCGCACGTATATCGCGCTGGCAGACGCCTACACGCGCGGGGAATACCCGGACGGACCGTTTGTTTACCAGCCGGCCATTGTTTACTACTTCGTCGGGCTGCGCGCACTCGTAGGCGAGTCGCCGGGCACGCTGCGGCTGGCGACCAGCCTCACCGGGGCGCTGTCCTGCGGGCTGCTGGTCGGCGCTGGCTGGCTGTTGACCGGGCGGCGCTGGGGTGGGCTGCTGGCAGGCGGGCTGCTGGCGGTGTATCCGGTTGCCATTTTTTACGCTACCGAACTGCTGATTGCAGACCTGGCGGCGTGCATCGTCGTGGCGTTTGTGTTCTGCGCCCTGTGGCAGGGGCGGCGGCTGTCGTTGTGGCGTTCGCTGCTGCTGGGGCTGCTGCTCGGTCTGCTGACCATCACGCGGACGAATCTGGCGCTGCTGGCGCTGGCGTGGCTGGTCTACCTGTGGTCAATCGCTCCATCAGGGCGTGTGTTCGCGCAGCATGCGGCGCTGACGCTGCTGGCGGCGGCGCTCCCCGTCGCGCCGGTGACGCTGTGGAATGTGCAGGCAGGGCAGCCGCAGTTAGTCAGCAGTGAAGGCACTATGGAACTTTACCGCGCCAACAGCCGCGATTCCAGCGGGCTGCGCGATAACCCGCTGGCGCTGCAACTGGCAGACGAAGACCGCTACATCACGCTGCTGTGGGCAGATGTCTGGCGCGACCCGCTGCGTTTTGTCGAATTGCAGGCGCGAAAAGCCGGGCTGTTCTGGAACGCGGCAGAACCCGCCAACAACATTGACTATATCGCCAACGGTGAAGCCGTGTCGCCGCTGCTGCGCCTCATTCCGCTGGATTTCCGCCTGCTGGCGCTGACCGGGCTGCTGGGCATTGTGGGCTGCTGGCGGCAGGACAAACGCAGCGCCGGGCTGCTGGCAGGGATGGTGCTGCTGATCTTCGCCGGGGTGCTGGCAATCTGGGTGCTCAGCCGGGTGCGTTACCCGGTGGTGGTGCCGCTGGCAGCGGGCGCGGCGTTCCTTCTGCTGGATGCGGGCGACCTGCTGCGCGGGCGGCGCTGGCACGCGCTGCTGCGGCGTTATGTGCTGCCCGGCGCGGCGCTGCTGCTGCTGTTTGCCGCCGGGGATTGGGCGATTGAGCATCTGCCGCGCAAACACACCCTTGCCACACTGCCTGCGGACGTCGTGCGTACTGATCTGGTCTTTGACGAGACGCTGCGGTTGGTCGGCTGGCGGGCGCTGCCGGAATACCCCGGCGCGGCGCAGGGCTGGATACAGTTTGGCACCAGTTATGCCGTTGAATTGTTCTGGTCGCTGGAACGCCCAACAACGATAGATTATCAGGTGAGTCTCGCTTATGTGGATGACGGCGTGCGTTATGGCGGGGTGGATGTCGCCGTTGGGACGGTCAGTTATCCCGCCACGCTGACCAGCGGCTGGCAGCCGGGCACCATTTACAGCGAGATTATCGGCTTTCGCCTGCCGTTCGAGACGCCTAAAGAACGCAGCGGCGCGGTGCGCATCGGGGTTTACCGGCTGGAAGGGACTTTTCAACCGGGGCAGCCGGATACCCGCCGCGTGTTTGACGTCCCCGTGACTTCGCTGCCTGATGCACCATTCAGCACAGCATTGCAGTCGCTGGCGGTGCTGGACTACGGGCAGCCCCAGAGTCAACTGACCGGGTTCGCCGGGTTTGTGGACAGCGCCGCCGTTTTTGGTGGGCAGCTTGCCCTGCGCGGTTATGCCCTGCCGGTTCGCGCCGCACCGGGCGCGAATGTGCCAATCAGCTTCCACTGGGCGGCGGTGTCTGCGCCGACTGCCAGCTATGTCCAGTTCATCCATGTGGAAGACAGCGCGGGGGTCATCGCTACGCAGGTGGATACAGCGCCGCGTGCAAATCGCTGGCTGACTTCCACGTGGGCAGCAGGCTATCCGCTGCGCGACGATGTGACGCTGACGCTGCCCGCTGCGCCCGGCGTCTATCGGGTGTATACCGGCTGGTATCTGCCGCAGACCGGGGCGCGGTTGGCGGTTCAGGCGTCTGCGCCCGCGCCGGATGATCGTCTGCTGCTGGGGGAAATCGTCATCGAACGCTGAGTGCTGCTTGCTTATGCTTGCTGGTGCTGAACCGAATGTATGCTAAAAAGAGCGTATCATCATCAAACCGAAAGGATCAACGATGACACACTCGCTATCAGTGGTCATCCCTGTCTACAACGGGGCACAAAGCCTGCCGGAACTGACTGCACAGCTCAGCACCGTGCTGCCCACAATCGCGCAGCAGTACGAAATCATCTTTGTTGAAGACGACGGTAAAGACAACAGTTGGCAGGTCATCCAGCAGCTTGCCGCGCAGTATGCCTGGGTGCGCGGGCTGAAAATGAGCCGCAATTACGGGCAGCACAACGCGCTGCTTGCAGGCATCCGTCAGGCGCAATACGAATTGATTGCCACGATGGATGATGATTTGCAGCACCCGCCTGAAGAACTGCCCAAACTGGTCGAGGCGCTTACCGACCAGGTCGATGTGGTTTACGGGGTGTCCAACACACAGCAGTACAGCGGCTTGTGGCGCTATTTCGCCACGCAGGTGACCAAGTGGACACTCCAAGGGGCGATGGGTGTCGAACAGGCGCGCAATATCAGCCCGTATCGCGTGTTCCGTGCGCATCTGCGCCAATCCTTCGCCGATTTCCGCAGTCCCTATGTGTCGATAGATGCGCTGCTCACCTGGGGCACCACCCGCTTTGCCATCGTCATGGTGCCGCATCATCAGCGCAAGTACGGCAAATCGAACTATACGTTTTACAAGCTGGTTATCCACACGCTGAACATGCTGACCGGCTTCAGTGTGCTGCCGCTGCGCGTGGCAACCTTCGTCGGGCTGCTGGTTATCCTGTTTGGGGTTGCCGTGCTGCTCTACACGTTGATCGCCTTCATCACCGGCAACACGATTCAGGGCTTCCCCTTCTACGTTTCCTTGATTACGATTTTCGCGGGCACGCAGTTGTTTGTGCTGGGCATCATCGGGGAGTATCTGGCGCGGGTGCATCTGCGCGTGATGGAAAAACCACCCTATACAATCTACCTCGTGACGGACTCCGGCGAAACGAAAACCTATGTGGATGCCGCTGTTCAGGCGGCACAAAGGATACCCTGATGCATATCATCCTGTTGTGTGCCACACAGCGCGGTCTGCGGGTGTTAAAAACCCTGCTTGAACTGCTGCCGCCGGACAGCAAACTGACCGTGTTCAGTTTCGCGGAAGACCCCTGGGAACCGCCTTTTCTGGATGACATTCGCGCGGCGGCGGAGGCGGGCGGTGCGGCGTTTTACGAGGCTCGCCAGGTAGGCTCCAAACATCTGGCGCACTTCTGGGAGACGGCAGCCCCGGACCTGATGCTGATGGTTAGCTGGCGCTATCTTGTTCCTGCCCATATCTTTGAACGTCCGCGCAGGGGCGCGTTCATCTTTCATGACTCGCTGCTGCCCGCCTATCGCGGTTTCGCGCCTACCATCTGGGCGATCATCAACGGTGAAAACCATACCGGCGTTACCCTGTTTCGCATTGCCGATGCCGTCGATTCTGGCGAGATTGTTGACCAGCAGCAAGTACCCATTGGCGCGGACGAAACCATTGCTGTTGTGCTGGCGCGTGTGACCGAAACCTATCTGCAACTGCTGCGCAAGCACTTTGCCGCACTGCTTGCAGGCACCGCACCGCACACGCCGCAAGATCATACGAAGGCAACCTTTACCTGTAAGCGTTTGCCGGAAGACAACCGGATTGACTGGACACAACCCACACAGCCTATATACAATCTCATCCGTGCCGTAACCCAGCCGTACCCCGGCGCATTTACCAGTTTGAATGGGCAAAAACTGTTCGTCTGGGCGGCAGAGCGCCTGCCTGATTTTCCGCCCTACGTGGGGCGGGTTGCCGGGCGCGTGCTGCAAGTGCAAGCGGGGCGTGGTGTGGTGGTGCTAACCGGTGATGGCGCACTGCTGCTGACCGAAGTCCAGCTTGAAAACCAGGCAAGGCAGCGCGCAGACCTGGTGTTAAACAGCATTCAATTGACCCTGGGGCGCTGAAGTGTCAGGATGGAGTCATGACCACGATTGCCAGTATCATTGATCATACGCTGCTCAAGCCGGAGGCAACCGCCGCGCAGATTGAACAGCTCTGTGCCGAAGCGCGCGAGTACGGTTTCGCATCGGTCTGTGTCAACAGCGTTTATGTGCCACTGGCAGCAAAGCTGCTGAGTGGCAGCGCCGTCAAGGTCTGTACGGTGGTCGGCTTTCCGCTGGGCGCATCGCTGACGGAGGTCAAGGTGTATGAGGCGCAGCAGGCGATCAGCAAGGGCGCGCAGGAAATTGATATGGTGCTGCATGTCGGCGCGCTGAAGGACGAGAACCTGAGCGCCGCGCATGATGATATTGCGGCGATAGTGGCGGAATGCCAACTGCACAACGCCATCAGCAAGGTGATCCTTGAAACTGTGCTGCTCACCGATGCCGAAAAGGTCATCGCCTGCCGCGTGGCGCGCAATGCAGGTGCAGATTTTGTCAAAACCAGCACGGGTTTTGCGGGGGGGGGCGCAACCGTCGCCGATGTGCAACTGATGCGCGCGACAGTAGGCGACAGCATGGGCGTGAAAGCATCCGGCGGGGTACGCACGCTGGACGATGCGCGGGCGCTGGTCGCTGCCGGGGCAACGCGCATTGGCGCGAGCAGCGGGGTGGCAATCGCGCGGGCAGAACGCGGCGAAGCAGCCGACAGCACCGACAGCCGCACCGGGTATTGAGTCCACCGCGCAGCAGTTCGGTTGTACTCCATGACGAACGTATCAGTGACAGGATGCATGTTTGAAGCCCAACGAACCCAGATCTGAAGTGCGCAGCGTTTACACCCGGCAGCCCTTTAACGCCGGGACACCTGAGGACGCCCTGGGGCGCACGCCGCTAACCCCTGAGGGTCAGTTCTTTGTGCGCAGCCATGCCGACACCCCGCGCATTGACCCGGCAGATTATCGCCTGCATGTGGACGGCATGGTGCAAACGCCGCTGAGCCTGTCGCTGGACGATCTGCGCCGGGGGTTCCCGCAGGTGACACTGACCGCCACGCTGCAATGCGCGGGGTTTCGCCGCCGCGAAATGCAGGCGCTGCAAGCTATTGACAGCGAACTGCCCTGGAATCTGGATGCCGTCAGCACGGCACAGTGGGGCGGCTTTCGGCTGGCGGATGTGCTGCGCGCGGCAGGGGTTGACCCGGCGGCAGGGCATATCGCTTTTGAAGGGGCAGATCATGATCAGGCGAAATATGCCGCCGGCTTTGGCGGCTCAGTTCCACTGGAGAAGGCGCTGGGGGATGAGGTGCTGCTGGCAGCCACACTGAACGGCGCGCCGCTGCCAGCCGAACATGGCTTTCCCTTGCGCAGTCTGGTGCCGGGTTATATTGGCGCCCGCAGCGTTAAGTGGCTGACGCGCATCACCGCGCAGCAGCAGCCGTCCGAGAACTATTTCCAGCAGCGGGCATACCGGTTGTTTCCGCCGGACGTGCGCGCAGAAACAGTAGATTGGGATACAGGCGCAATGCTGGGGGCGCTGCGCGTTAACAGTGCCATCACTGCCCCGCAGCCGGGCGCGCACCTGCCCTCCGGCGTGGCGCTGGTGCAGGGCTTTGCCATCCCCGGTGGCGCGGCGGGCATCACCCGTGTGGAACTTTCGGCGGATGGCGGGCAGCGCTGGCAGACTGCCGAACTGCTCGGCGAAGAGCTGCGCTGGTCGTGGCGTCTGTGGCAGGCGGAACTGCATCTGACACCGGGCGCGCATGAACTGGTTGTGCGGGCGTTTGACAGCGCCGGCGGGGAACAGCCCGAAACACTGACCGCCCTGTGGAATTTTAAGGGCTATATGAACAATGCCTATCATCGTGTGCGGATAATTGTCGAATGAACCATGCGCTCCTGCCGTTGACGCGGCAAACCCTCGCGGAGCAGTTTGCCACCTGCGGGCTGCAAGCGGGACAAACTCTGCTGGTTCACAGCTCCATGAAAAGTCTGGGCACTTATGTCATTGGTGGCGCGCAGACCGTCATTGAAGCGCTGCTGCATGTGCTGGGCAGCGGTACGCTGATGATGCCGACCCACACTACCGAAAACACCGAGCCATCCCGCTGGAGCGAGCCGCCCGTACCGCCCGCATGGTGGGCGATGATCCGCGCGGAAACCCCGGCATATGACCCGGCACGCACCCCGACACGTGGCATGGGTATTCTGCCTGAACTCTTTCGCACGTACCCCGGCGTGCTGCGCAGCAGGCATCCCATCGGCTCTTTCGCCGCATACGGTCCTCAGGCACAATTCCTGACCGAGCATCACGAACTGAGTTTTATGTTCGGAGAACAGTCGCCGCTGGGCAGGCTCTATGCGCTGGATGGGCATGTGCTGCTGCTGGGGGTTCCGCACAGCAACAACACCTCACTGCATCTGGCGGAATATCGCGCCCGTTACCCTGGTCGCAAGGTGATCGAAGAAGGCGCGGCAATGTGGGTCAACGGGGAGCGCTGCTGGGTGGTGTCTGATGATCTTGACCCCAACACCGAGGATTTTGACCGCATCGGCGCGGCATTCGAGGCGCATTACCGGCTTGCGTCCGGAAAGGTCGGGCAGGCGGATGTTCGCCTGATGCGCCAGCGCCTGCTGGTGGATTATGCGGTGGCGTGGATGGAGCGTTACCGGAGATAGGCACGCTCAACGGCGGCGCGCACCAGCGGGACTCAGCGCACCTGGACAAAATTGACCAGCGCGACATTCTGTTCACACGCGGCGCGGGTCGCCAGCGGGTAAACCTCTGAGACAGCGACCCCGGCAGGCGTGAACAACTGTGCCCTGAAACTGCCTGCCTGCGGCGCAGCACCCAGCACCAGCTCAAACCCGCCCGCGCCGTAAGTCTGCGCGCTGCCGCTGAACACACGATCATCAAAGCCTTCGCCAACAATTTGTACACCGTAGCCGGTCAGCGCTGCGCCATCCAGCCCGGTCACCGTCCCGGCGATGCTTGCCCAGTTGCAGCCCTGCCCGTTGCCGTTGGGCACATAAATCACCCCGGCATCGACCAGCCTGAACGGAAACAGTGACTCCCCGGACGTGCTGCCCGCTCCCGGCACAGTTGGCAGCACCACGGGCGTGCCAGGCAGCACGGCGGCGTCGGGTGTGGGCGTCACGACGACAAACGGCACAAACGGCGGCGCCGGGTTCAGCGGCGACAGCGGATCAATCCACAACAGGGCGAAATAGGCGGCTGCACCCAGCGCTGCCAGCACGAAAAGCAGGCTGATGCGGTTGTACAGCCCGGCGCGCGATGGACGCAGCGCGGCGCTGCCCGGTTTTGCGCCAGGCGCAGCGGTTGGCGCTGACTTGCGGCGCACAGGCGCAGGTTCGTCCGGCAGCAGGTACGGCGGGAAGCGTTCTTCCAGCACCGTTGGGATGCGCGCGGGCGGCTGTGCGGGCGGCT
>DAOTWP010000252.1:0-23827 GCA_034435675.1 Anaerolineae bacterium | reverse complement strand
ATGCTGCCGCGCTGCTGCGACAGGCGCAGGGTCTCGCCGTCAAAAGTTTGCAGGGCAAAATCGGGCGCGCTGCCGCCTGGCTGTGGGGCGGACGGCGGTTGGTTCTGCCGGGCAAGCTGCACGCCCACAACAAACAGCACTGCCAGCACCCCCGCCAGCAGCACCAGTGTAGCGGCGTCCGGTCTGTGCGCGGTGCTGCGCGCTGTGTCAGGGGTGGGTGCTGTTGGCTGTTCCATCGGCATTAGCGGCTGCACCCTGTGTTTATATAGGGGCGTGTCTGTGAGACGCGGTGGTCAGCGCCCCGCAGCACACACCCGCTTCCGCGCAGCAGGCGCGGTTCAGGAACTCTGCCCATCACGCGCAGGGTTGAAGCCGTCGGGCACAGTGCCTTCTTCCAGGCGGCTGGGGCACTTCAGCAGCAGTTCGGTGGCATGAAAGACGCCGTCCGCGCCAAGTGTGCCCGTAAGGATTGCCTGCGCTTCGTGCTGAAGCAGGTCGGGTTTGACTTCGTTTTCGATGTAGATTTCCACGCGCGGCAGCAGCGGGTTGTTGACCGATTCGTGCAGCGCCAGCGCGAGGTTGTCCAGGTCCTGCGGAATGTGCGAAATGGTGAAGCGAATTGTCAGGTTGCGGCTGTCGTACTCGATGCTTTCGCCCAGCACCGCGCCAGAAATGCGCACGGTTTGCCCGACATATTCCGGCTCGGCAAGCAAATCCTCGACGGTGATAAAATAGCGCGCCCCGGACAGTGTGTTAGAGATGACCAGAAAGACAACAGCGCCGAGCAGCAGCACACCGCCAAGCAAATACTTCCAGCGTGCGCTGCTGGCACCTGCCTGCGTGGCGTGTCCCGCAGGTGCAGCCACTTTTTCCCAGGTTGTTTGTGCCATAGTTGTCAGAAGCCCCTCTTTAGCTATGACGGTCAATTTGTACTGCGTTTATGCTGCTTCGTCAGGCGGATTCAGCCGCACATAACCGCCGCGCAGCAGCAGAATGCCGCCGACTGCTGTCACCGCGCCCAAGCCCATCAGAAACACCAGCGGGCTGGCACCAGGCGGTGCGCTTTCGCCTTCGGCTGCCGCTTGCGCATTTTCCGCGCTGAGCTGTTCGGTCTGGGTCCCTTCGCCGCCTTCTTCCTGTGCCAACACTGCCGGAACCACCAGCGCCAGCAGGATGCCAAGCAGCAGCAGCAGCAGCACCTGTTTCAGCATTCTCTGTGTGGGCATAGTCTTTATCCTTCTCTGGTATGCGCAGGTTCAGTTTACCCTGTATTGTAGCGCAAACCGGCGCAAGTTGAACGGCAAACGCGCAGGATTTGGGCGTAAGTTTGGCATACACGCATAACACCGTACGGCGTTACGGCAGCAGTTGATCCTGGCTGAGCAGGTATGCCAGCAGGTCAGCGAGATCCTGATAACTCAGCCGGTCACCAAAGTTGTTCGGCATGGTGAACTGCGGGTAATCCGGCACGGTGTATTCCCACGGCAGCAGGATACTTTCGACGAGGTAGTGTTCGTGCGTGTAGCCGGCGAACTGCGGTTCCAGCAGGCGGATTTCGTCCACGCGCGTCCATGTGCCTTCGGTCAGCGGCGCGACAGTTGCTTCCGTGTGGCAGCCGATGCAGCCCAGCACATTGCCATCGGCGGTAGGTTCCTCATTGTTGTACAAAAGCTGCCCGCGCACCGGGTCGGCAGGCAGATCGGCGAGGATTTCCATGATGCGGGGGACATCGCTGCCAACAAAGCGTTCGCCAATATCCGCCGGGATAAAGCCGCAGTCCAGCGCCAATTGCTGGTAAGCTGCCCCGGTGTTGTACAGCGTTGCCAGCGCCGCTTCGGGGTCGGCTGTCAGGTCAGCCTCGAACATTGCCAGCGCCGCATCCAGTTCTGCCTTGCGTGCCAGAATCGTCTCGGCATCGCAGAGCAGGTCGCCGCCGCTGTCCTGTGCGGTGGAGGCGCTGCCTGCCAGCAGCAGCCCGCCCACCAGCAGCACGACGCCTGCCAGCAGCACAAAGTACTCTTTGAAGATTGTGAGCATGATCCACCATTTCCTGAGAGGCAGGTGATTTAACAAAAACCCCAGCGCTCACTGCTGAAACGCCGGGGTCTAAGCCTAAGCCAAAGTGCGCAGTTCGCCCATGTAGTGTGAGCACTACACAGGCACACCTTGGGGCAGCCACGCGAACAGGCTTGGTGGATTTCATCCGGGTGGTGGCTAACTGCATCCCATCCAGAGAATTAAGCGGCTGCCTGAACTGTTGCCCGGTATGTATCAGCGCCAACCTGCGCGGCAGTTTACATGCTGGCTGTTCACGCAGCGGCTTATCAGCGATCTGTAAATCCGAACAAGGGGATTAGTCCCCTCGTTCAGATGGATAATGGGGACAGGTTTTTAACCCTGTCCTTCAATGTATGCGAGAATGTCTGCCATGCCCTGCAAGTCAAGCTGTTCGGCGAAATTGCCGGGCATCCCGCCGGTATATGGCGGCACGAGATAGGCGCTGGGATTGACGATGCTTTCGACGATATACTGCTCAACCGTGTAACCCGCATACTGCGGCAGCAGCAGACGTTCACTCTGTGCGCGTGTCCATGTTCCGGCAGTCAGCGGTCCGACAGCGCCACCTTCATGGCAGCCCGCGCAGCCCAGTCGGTTGTAGAGGCGCTCGCCGTTGGCGGCATCACCCGTGACGGTGGGCAGGTCGGCGACAATCGCCGCCGGGTCAGCGGCATATGCCTCCAGCAAGGTTGGACCCATCGCCGCAGCAGTGGCAGCGCCGGGGATGCGCGCAAACTGATTGACTGCCAGCAGATCGTCTTCAATGGACCACTGATCGCCGCGATCCCAGTTGAGGATGAAGTTGGTCAAATCCTGCACTTCGTCCGGGCGCAGCGGTCCCCCGGCAGTTTGTGCCCACGCCACCATGCCGCCATTGCTGGCGGGCCACCACAACCCACTGCCCGGACGCCCGTGAACCAGTGTCGTAAAGATGTAATCTTCCAGCGTGCCGTTCCAGCTCACCTGAGACAGACGGCTGGGCTGGGCGGGATTGTAGGGGTCTTCCTCGCGGTTGACGACCGAATCCATCCGTGCAAGCAGGCTCTCGCGTTCTGCCTGCGCCGCGTCCAGATCAGCATAGACGGTGCCAGTGCCCAACCGCGCATTGATTTCTGCTTCGCGTTCCGGTGTCAGTCCGCCGCCGGCAAGTTCGGCTTCCAGCGCGTTCTGTTCTTCATTGAGCGAGTCGCGTTCTGCCTCAAGTGTTGCCTTGACTGCCAGCAGTTCCTGCCGTTCGGCTTCCAGCGCCGCGATTTCTGCTTCTGTCATTGCCGGCGCTTCTGCGGTCGCCTCGGCGGCAGCTTCGGGCGCTGCGGTAGCTTCCGGGGTCGCCTCGACCTGCGCGGCGACTTCACTGAGTTCAGCGCTGCTTTCCGGTGTTGCTTCTGCGTCGGGCGCTGCGTCGGGCGCTGCGTCGGCTTCAGGTTCCGGCAGCGGACCAATCAACCCGTCAATTTCCGCGAGACGCGCATCAATTGTTTCGAGTTCGCGGTCAATCTCCGCCAGGCGGAAGGGGATGCTGCCCACACCCAGCCGTGCGTCAGCCGCTTCCGGCGACAGCCCGGTGGCGCTGTAGTCCCCGCTGGTATAGGCGGCGTACAGTGCGGCTTCTTCGCGGGTCAGGTTGGTGATCTGGCGATCTGTCGTCGCCAGGAAGTTGTAGCCGAAGAAGTGCGGGTTATTCAACCCCGGTGCGCGCCCGGCAAGCCCGCGCCCGTCATGTCCATGACAGGTGGAGCAGTTGGCGGCAAACAGGTAAGCGCCGCGTTCAATCGAACGTGCCAAAAACTGGCGCTCGAATGATGCCATCCGCGCATTTTCGTTAATTGCCACCCAACCGACCAGCACCAGAATGCCCACGAACATGGTGATGCCGACGAGAATGCGGGTTTCAATACGCTCGAAAATAAGACGTTCTAAGTTCATCCGTGTTTGCTCACTCTCTTACAGGTTTTCCAGCGCTGCGTCTATGGATGATACCAGGATGCACAGAAAGCGCGGCAGGGCATGGGGCGAGGCGCGGATACCCCGCGCCTCTGCTCAAGCCTTGCAGGTCAACCCCCAACGGGGTGACTAGCAATCAGTGCCCACCCGGACGCGCGAACCACTGCCCATCCTGATGAATATACAGATGCACGGCGTTGATGCGGCGCTCTGGCACGATGCTGCCATCGGCATAGATCATTGGCTGGCGAACAAGCTGTTCAGTTTCGTTACCCTGCGAGTCAATGACGATTTCGGTAATCTCATTGCCTTCGGCGTCCAGTGGGGTGAACAACTGGGCAATGATAATCGGTTCGCCGTCTTCCAGCACCGGGTGCCCGTATTCCGTGCGCACGTTGTTCCAGACAATCACCAGATCAACCCGCTTGACGCCTGGCTGTCCCTGTGCCTGCGTGATAATGATGGCACCCCAACCAGCGTAGAGTTCGAGTTCGTCCTCATGAATGTAGTGGTAGAAGGTTTCCAGCGCTTCGTACAGGCGCGGGGCATCCTGCGGGACGGTGCGGAACGCGATAACCTCGCCGCTTGCGCCCAGATCAATCCCGATATTGTCGGCGAACAGGCGGTTGCGCAGCATCTGGCGATCCGTGTTTGCCATCCCTGCAGGGATCGCTACAGTCGGGTCGAGGTTGACTAATCGGTCTACCGACAGTTCCTCATTGAATGCCGCGACTGCCGCCGCCTGATTTTCGGGTTCTGCCTCAACCTGCCGCGTGGTATACATGCCTACTGGCAGTTGGTCATATGGAATTGGGCGGATCACCCCGGCGAATTCCGAGGGCATCATCCGTTCGCTAAGGATTTCCACATCTGCCGAGGTCGCCACGCCAAATTCTGGCAGCCCCATGTAACTCATCACGGTAATCATCGCAATGAAGCCCATGCCAAGCGAGAGCGCCACCCGGCGATCCGCATAACGGCGGCTGGGGTTGAGGTCGAGGTAGGGGTAAATCATCAGGAAGACGAGGATCAGCGTGGGGAAAACGATGCCCCAGAAGACCTTATCGCCCAGCTTCAGCGCGCCCTGCACCCATAGGAAGTACCACGGGGCGGTTGTACCCAGCGGCGTGACCTGCGGGTTGGCATGGCTTTCCAGCGGCGCATGGAAGAACCAGATGACCATGACCACCAGCACAAACGAAGTGGTCGCAATCCACATCAGTTCACTGGTGAGGACATCAGGGATGAAGTACACACGCTTGTCCAGCGGCACACGCTTGGCGGTGTCTTCGCCGATATTCTCTTTGCGGGCGGGCAGGCTGTGCCCGTGAATGATGACTTTATAGTAGTGGACGCCGGTGAAGATAAACAGAATTGCCGGCACGGCGAGGACGTGCAGCAGATAGAAGCGCAGCAGCCCGTTGGCGCCAATATCTGGACCGCCGCGTAACAGCAGGTTCAGGTTTTCGCCAACAATCTCCGGTGGAGCGGCTTCAACCATTGACGCGCCAATCGTCACTGCCCACAGCGCCAACTGGTCCCAGGGCAGCAGGTAGCCGCTGAAGCTGAGGAACAATGTCGCAAAGAGCAGCACCACGCCCGTAAACCACGTGAACTGGCGCGGCTTTTTGTAACTGCCGGTGACGAACGTGCGCAGCATGTGCAGCGAAACAACCAGCACCATTGCCTCAGCGCCCAGGCGGTGCAGGTCACGCACGAACTGTCCCAGCGGCACATTCTGCATGATGTCAATCATATTGCCGTAGGCGATTTCCGGCGCGGGGGTGTACCAGATCATCAGGAAGATGCCGGTAATCGTCTCGAAAAAGACAAAATAGGTGGACAGCCAGCCTAACCGGAAGGTCGGGTAGATGCCGGTCATGTCTTTGTGAAAGTAGCTGGGACGCATGTGCAGCCAGAAACCGTCGGCGTGCGGCTGCAACCGGGGGTTAGGGCGGCGGCTGGGTTCTTCACCCCGCAGCGCCTCACGAATGTCCCGGATATTCATGCCCGCCGTGACGCGCTCAACGACGTTGTCAACGCCTTCGAACACGGCACGTTTGAAGCCCTTCTCCTTGATGTCATCCAAAAATGATGGGAATGGGAGAATAGACATTCGGCGTTGCTCCTAAATACTCAGCCCCTCAAATGTCAAAATCATCTGCGCACCCTCACGAAAGACTACGCTGGTGCGGGTCCGGTCAGTTTATCACCGGTGTCAATCGCGACATCCACAATGTCATCCAGTCGGCGGTTACCCAGTGGAATGGGATCGCCCCGGTCATCGGTTGACAGAATGGTGCCGTCACTAAAGGTAAGCGTCATGCGGAAGCGATCCAGCCCACGCGGCGCCGGTCCTTCAATATAGCCGCCGTTAAGCGTGAACTTGGAGCCGTGGCAGGGACACTCAAACCGCGTGTTTACGGCATTCCACTTCGGCAGGCAGCCCAAATGCGTGCAGACACCATACAGCGCCACCAGTCCGTTGTCGGTGGTGTGCGAAACATGGAAGCGCCCCGACGGGACCGACAGCGGCGCATCGCCCGCGTTGGGCGGCAGGTCGGTGGGTGTAAATTTAAAGACACCGCCAAATTCACCTTCTTTGAAGCGCGGCAGTGCGAACCAGATCAGCCCGGCGGTTGCCTGTCCCAGCAGCAGCACCATTGAAGCACCCCAGATGTAATATAAGAATTCGCGGCGGCTGGGGGCAGCCACCTCTACCTGGACTTCGCTGGCTCTGTCTTTCAGGTCTTTTGCGGTGGTTGTGCTTAGCTGCGCACCTGTTGTCGTCATCCCTGTGTACCCTCCCGAAACCTTCAATAAAACACGCTGGTTCAGCAAGCAGCTGGTCCAGCACTTGACCGGGTTAAACAATCGCTGGTTCGGAAAATCTCGGTCATTATTGCGCCGGTAATGCCTTCAGGTATGGTTAGAAAATGATTCTTACACACAATCTCCTAAGTGCCTGCGACATATCGTACAATATATCACAAACGCAGGGGTGTGTCAAAGTTTGCCGGGGCACTTGACTTAGACTTTTGTTTAAGTTTTATATGCTGCTGTTTAGGTGTTTCGTTATCATTTGCTTTATGGCAGTATCAGGCGCGATCTGAAAGCCCCCGATTCAGATTCAGACTTTTACGATTGGCTATCCTGAAGGATAATCTGATTATACCTGCATTCTAATCAACCGACGAGAGTCTTGTAACCGTCAACCGGGACTTCCAGATGAGAAAATCCCCTTCGCTTCCCGCCCCAGACCCGGCAGTGGTCGTTGATACTGATCTTGCGCTGCAAAAAGCCATTGTGCGGCTGGCGGCAGAACTGGATGCCGCGCCGCTGCTGGCGGTGGATACCGAGTCTAACAGCATGTACGCCTACCGTGAGCATATCTGTCTGATCCAGCTTTCCACGCGCCAGACCGATTATATTGTGGATCCGCTGACGGTCATTGACATTTATCCGCTGGCGGCGCTGTTTGAGGACACACGCATTGAGAAGGTCTTTCATGCAGCGGAGAATGATATTCTGGGGCTGAAACGCGATTACGGCTTTGAGTTCTACAACATCTTTGACACGCTGATTGCAGCACGCATTTGCGGGCGCAAATCGTTTGGGCTGAACAGCCTGCTCAACGAGCATTTTGAAGTGCAGCTTGACAAGCGCCACCAGCGCGACAATTGGGGCAAACGCCCGCTGCCGCCGCAAAGCCTGCGCTATGCCCAGATGGACACGCATTACCTGCCGCTGCTGCGCGACCTGCTCTTTGCTGATCTGGAGCAGACGGGGCGGCTGGCGGAAGCGCGCGAAGCGTTCAGCGATCTGGAACGGCTGCCGCCCGGCGAACGCCGCGAATTTGACCCGGAAGGCTACTGGCGGTTGGGGGCGCCCTACCAGTTAAACCGCCGCCAGATGGCAGTGCTGCGCGAAATGTTCCTGCTGCGCGAGGAAATTGCCGCGCAGCGCGATGTCCCGCCCTTCAAAGTGCTGAACAACCCTGTGCTGGTTACGCTGGCACAGGAACTGCCGCGCAGCAAACGCGCCCTGAACAGGCTCAGCGGCATTTCTCCGAACGATGTACGCCGCTATGGGGAGCGCATCATGCAGGCGATTGAGCGCGGCTTGAACGCCACCCCACCGAAGCGCCCACGCCAGCAGCGCCCTGATGCGGCAGTCATGGGGCGCTACGAAGCGTTGAGTCACTGGCGCAAGACCCGTGCCGAAGAACGCGGCGTGGAGTCCGATGTGATTGTCCCCAGAGCAACATTATGGGCACTGGCAAAGCAGCCGCCAGGCACGCTGGATGATTTGCGCGAAGTCGACGGGCTGGGACCATGGCGGCTGGAAGCCTATGGCTCGGAAATCCTCGACATCCTCAGCAGCAGCCAAGACAGTTAGCGCCCATACAGACGCAACATCCTCATTGGGCAACTGGCTTTAATGTTCACCGCCTGCCACATACAGGTGGTCATCTGCTGCTTTGCCGGGCGACCTGCTGCTGTCTGCAAAGGGATCGTAACCTGACGTTACACATAATTTACATTTGCTTGACGCCAACTTCACACCTCTGCGCGAATGTTTACATCTGACACTCAATGTCAGAGAGGATAAGGAGAATCGCAATGAACAAACGCTATGGATGGATCGTGCTGGTGGCGGCGCTCGCCGCGCTGGTCTTTGGCAGCGCGCTGGTTTTCGCACAGGAAGCGACAGAAACCCCGGCAGCAGAACCGGGTTATCTGGGGGTGCGGATTGCGGAAGACAGCGCCGGGGCGCGCGTGGTGCGCGTGCAGCCGGGCACACCGGCGGCGGCGGCAGGCGTGCAGGAGGGTGACATCATCACCGCCGTGAATGGTGCGGCGGTCACGTTCGCCACGCTCCCGGATGTGATTGCGGGCTATGCGGCAGGCGACACGGTCACGCTCGACCTGCTGCGCGACGGTGAAACGGTGCAGGTCGAGGCAGTGCTGGCGGCAGCGTCCGTTCCTGCCGGGCGCGGCGCTGGACGCGGCTTTGGCATGGGGCAGATGCACTTCGGTGTTGTGCTGGAAGAATCCGACGGCAGCGTGGTGATCGCTGAAGTGGTCGCAGGCTCACCGGCAGAAGCAGCAGGCTTGCAGGCAGGCGATGTGGTGCGTTCGATCAACGGGCAGGCGGTCAGTACGCTGGCAGAAGTTGAGGCGGCGCTGGGCATGGGCAGAGGCGCGCGCGGCGGCATGCTGCTTGAAGGCATTACGCTGGAAATTGAACGTGGTGGCGAAACCCTGACAATCGCGCTGGAAATGGGCATGTTCGAAGGTGTGCCGGGTGGGGGCATGTTCGGCGCTGGCGTGCTGCCGGATAACGTGGTCGTTTATGACAGCTTCGACCAGACGTGGGCAGTCTGGGCGCTGGCAGAAGATTCGGCGCTCACCTCTGCCGGGCTGCTTGCCGGGGATCGCATCGTGACGGTGGACGGCAGCGCCTATGCAGGCACGGCGCTGGCGGATTATCTGGCGGGGCTGGATGACGGAGCGACCGTCAGTGTGCAGGTGCTGCGCGCTGGCGCGCTGGTAACGCTGGATGTGCCAGCGGCAGCGCTGCATGACGCGCTGGTGGCTGTACATGGTATGTGGGGCGAGGGCTTCTTCGGTCCGCACGGCATGGATCAGGGTTTCCGCGATGGGCGCGGCGGGAATAGTGATGACGATGATCGTCGCGGCGGACGCGGTTCTGGCGCTTCGTTTGAAGTGCCCAGCACCCCGCTGATCGGCAACGCTGCCTGAGCGCCGCTGCCTGAGCGCCGCCGCAAAGCGCGTGCTCGATAGAACAATGAAGCTGGTCCACGGGTGGGCGGAATGCTCGCCCGTGTGCTGTTTATGCGCAAGGTCGCAGCGCGCACAGGGGGAGTGTTTGGAAACGGAATCGGCGCTGGCAGGATTGCGCACGGCATTCAAAACCACAGAGTCACAGAGTACACGGAGGGATTGGAACACGTACCCGCTGTGTCCTTATGGCGAAATCAGTTTTGCGCTGGGCGGGCGCAGTGCTCTTCCAGCGTCTTTGCGGTGCGCTGTGCTGTGCCGCAGGGCGTTTGCGTTTTTGCTGCCTGGCGGGGGATAATGACTGTAGACAGGGCGGCAACAGCAAAGGGTATAGCGTGAAGATTACATTTTGTGGCGCGGCACGCACAGTGACGGGTTCGCAGCACTTGATCGAAGTGAACGGCAAGCGCATTCTGCTCGACTGCGGCATGTATCAGGGCAGACGCAGCGAAGCGGATGAGCGCAACAGGAACTTCCCGTTTGACCCGGCTTCGATTGATGTGCTGGTGCTTTCGCATGCGCATATCGACCATTCCGGCAACATCCCCAATCTGGTCAAAAGCGGCTTTCGCGGGGACATCCTTTCCACGCACGCCACGCGCGACCTGTGCATGACCATGCTGATGGACAGCGGGCATATTCAGGAACGCGACGTGGAGTTCGTCAACAAGAAACGCAAGCGCAAAGGCGAACCGCCGGTTGAACCGCTGTACACACAGGCAGACGCGCTGCGCAGTCTGGAATACTTCACGTCGCAGAATTACGGCAGGGCGCGCGAACTGGTGCGCGATGTACAGGTTAGTTTTCATGATGCCGGGCATATGCTGGGCAGCGCGTTTGTGGTGCTGGATATTGCCGACCACGAGGCGCACCGCGACGTGCGGCTGGTTTTCAGCGGCGACATCGGCAGGGCAGGCATTCCGATTATCCGCGATCCCGAAACCATTGACTCGGCGGATATCCTGATTATGGAGAGCACCTATGGCAGCCGCCTGCATGAACCGTATGAGGATGCGGAACGCGAACTGGAACGGATTGTGGACGATACCCATCACCGGGGTGGGGCGGTGATTATCCCGGCGTTTGCGGTGGGGCGCACACAGCAGTTGGTCTACACACTGCATCAGCTTTCCGAAAAAGGCGATATTCCGCAGATGTCCGTGTATGTGGACAGTCCGCTGGCGGTGGATGCGACGGCGATTTACCGCATGCACCCCGAGTGTTATGACGACGAAATCCGCGCATTTATGGTTGATGCCGAATCCGGGCGGCGCGATCCGTTCGGGTTCGACGGGCTGCGATACACGCGCAAATTATCAGAGAGTAAACAGTTGAACTTTTTGCGCGAACCCGCGATCATTATCAGCGCCAGCGGCATGATGGAGCACGGGCGTATTCTGCACCACCTGCGCAACCGCATTGGCGACGCGCACAACACCATTTTGATTGCCGGTTGGCAGGCAGAAAACACGCTGGGGCGCAGGCTGGTGGATGGCGAAAAGACCGTGCGCATTTTTGGCGAAGAACATACCGTTCGGGCGCATGTGGAAGTGCTCAACGGCTTCAGTGGACATGCAGACCGCGACGAACTGCTGGCGTGGGTCGGGGCGATGGTCAAAAAGCCCGCGCGCACCTTCCTGGTGCATGGCGAAGAACCGTCTGCGCTGGCGCTGGCACAATCGCTGAATCAGCAGTACGGGATGCAGGTGGATGTGCCTTATTGGAAACAGGTGTTTGAGGTCTAAGCGATGAAACGTGAGAGTCCCTTTGCTGATGAATGGCGGCGCTGCCTGCGCGAGCATTACCAATACATCATCCGCGAGCAGGATCGTGTGACTGAGCGTTCGCTGCTGACCGTGCTGCATGAGGTCGGTTTTGCCGACAGTGAACTGGCGGAACTGCGCGTGCTGGCGACGATGCGCGCCGAGGACATGCCCGACGACTATCTGCCGCCGGAGGTCACTGCGGAAACGCTGTTCCAGATTGGCGGGGTGGCTGTGCCCGGCAGTCCCCCGGCGCAAGAGTCGGCACAGGATACGATGGTGGAATCTGTGCAGGATGCCGTGCAGGGTGCCGCGCAGGATGCCGAGTCGCACGAAGCGGCTGAAACTGCGGAAGAAGCTGATAACCAACCAGATGAGGATGCTGGTGCTGGCGATGCGCCGCGCCAGATGTCGCTGTTCTGATACTTCCCCTGCTGAGCCAGAAGGTCAGACGCGATTGAGGCGCGAGAGTTCACACCTGTGCGCGAGTAAGGCTGCCCGTTGTGCCTGGCGTTAACGCACAGCGCCACCCGGTAGTGCTATACTGGACTGCATGCTATTAGTCCAGTTGAGTAAGGTGCTGCCGTGAAACGCCTGCGTCATTTGCTGATGCTGATCCTCGTCACGGTGATCGCGGTCAGTCTTGTGCTGCTGTCCAACGTAACCGCCCCCAACCCAACCGGTCGTCGCTATTCCAGCGCCATGCCGCCGGAAAGTGATGGTGTGGAAGCGGAGAATATCCTTGCCCGTGATCTGCGGTTGATCAGGAACAGCGCCTCGAGTCCGCGTCAATGCATTTGTGAGCAGCGCGCCAGCAGTGGGCGCTTGCCCCAGGGCTGTGGTGTATGTTTTGTGTTTCTCAATACCCTGTCGGATGCCAGTTCGCGCGTGCCGGATTTTGTCAGCGCAGGATATCTGGCGGACTCGAAGAATGTTCAGCGGTTGAGCCTGACCGGACAGATCGCGGATTTTACCGCTGCTGCGCGAGAATCGAACCGTTCGCTATGGCTTTTCGTGCGCGTGGACAGCGAGGTTGATCCCCGTGTGGAAACAGCCGTGCAATCCACCGGCGGGGCGGTGGTGCGCTATTTTGTCGTGCCGGGCTGGAACGACCCTGTGGACGAAGCCGCCCGCAATGCGCTGCTGATCGCGGGCGCGCTGCTGGTGCTGCTGTTCGCGCAGGAAGCCGCGTTCTGGGATCGCTTTTCCGGTAAGCCGCCTGTTGTGATTGTGCTGCCGCCGAAGTCCCCGCGTCCGCCCGCGACGCCACCCGGTCCAATGGGCAAAGCCGCGAAATCTGCTGAGACACTGACGGACTTTCAGAATCGCGCCAGAGATCGGGCACGGCGCAGGATTGACGAAGCTGATCGCCGGGAGGATGAGGACGACAGTGATTGAGGAGAAGGTCTTTCACGAAGACAGACGGAACCGGGCGCGGCGCGACGCCGACGAGTCCTGGTTTTAGCCCCGGATGCCTGCTGATGCCGATAACTCTGGAAGACGAACATTTTATGCGGTTGGCGCTGGCTGAAGCACAGCAGGCGCTGCTGACTGGCGATGTGCCGATTGGCGCGGTGGCAGTGCGCGCTGGCGAAGTCATTGGCGTGGGGCGCAACCGCCGCGAAGCAGATCAGGATCCTACCGCCCATGCCGAAATGTTCGCGCTGCGGCAGGCTGCGGCGGCAGTCGGGCATTGGCGGCTGGAAGGCGTGACGCTCTATTGCACGCTGGAGCCGTGCGCCATGTGCGCAGGCGCGATGATTTTGGGGCGGCTGCCCCGGCTGGTCTATGCGGCGCACGATCCCAAGGCGGGCTGCGCGGGCGGTATCATGGATTTGCTGCACCACCCGCTGCTGAATCACAGCGTTCATGTGGACGCCGGGCTGTTTGCCGACGAAGCCGCCGAGCAGATCAGGACGTTCTTCCGCAGGCTGCGCGCTGACGGGCAGAAGTGATAGTCATGCAGCAGGGTCAGCCTTGTAATTTGGCATTCCTGCCAGTACCATACGGCATACCTTTGGAGAGGTGCCAGAGTGGTTGATCGGGCCTGTCTCGAAAACAGGTGTAGCCTTACGGCTACCGCGGGTTCGAATCCCGCCTTCTCCGCAGCACGGCGACGGTCATGCAACCGCCGCCGTTTGTTTTCCGGGCTTATGGGTGCTGCCGGTTTCAGGCAGCGCTGCGTCTGCGGTCAATGAGCAGCGCGCCAGCCGTCGCCACTGCGCCGAGCAGTTCCCACAGCGCCACGCCCAGAAAGCCCTGCGGCGCGGTGCCGCTGATGACTGCCGCCGTGAAGACAATGAACGTCAGGCAGCGGAAAGGCACCGTCCAGCGATAGAACGCGCGCCAGCCGGTCAGCGCCGCCAGCAGGTAGTACACGCCCATGTTGAACGACGCCATTGAGGAAGCGGTCAGGAACACCAATGAATAATCGCCGCTGAGGCGCTGCGGGCGGGGCAGCACTTCAAAATTGAGCAGTTGCAGTTGGGTTTCCGGCGATAGGATGCCCAACGCGCCCAGCGCTACCGCCAGCGCGCCAAAGATTGCCATTGTCGCCCCGGCAAAATCGCGAATCCGCAGTTGTGCAGTCATCGTTTGTGTTCTCCTGATAAATAGTGGTCAAGTGTCATTCCCCGGCAGTGCAGAACGTGCTTGCGCCAAGCCTGCCTGCGCCAAGCCTGCCTGCGCCAAGCCTGTCTGCGCCAAGCCTGTCTGCGCCAAGCGGCTAATGCTAACGCAACGGTGTGCCGCATGGGTATCACAAGATTGTCACATGCCGTAGTCCTCAACAAAATCTGCCGCGATTTGTGTTACGCTTAGGGCAGGATCAGTTGATTTCAAGGGGCAAACAAAATGCCGGTAACACTCGATCTGATTGAGGATGGGCGCGTTCTCTACTACCAGTTCACCGATCCCGTCGAAATCTCCGAACTGCTGGCGCTGTACAAAAAGGAAGCCCAACTGCGTGATGCCGTGTCCTACCCGCTGCACTCGATCACCGATTTCAGCGGTCTGCATCGTATTCCCCAGAACTGGCTGCAAGCACGGCACGGACCAGGGCTGAAGCACACCCGCAGCGGTGAGATGCTCTTTGTGGGGCTGAAGCCGGGGCTGAAAATTCTGATTGACGTGATTTTGAAAGTCACCCGCTATCAGCGAGTGAAGTTGTATACCAGCATGGACGAGGCGCTCAGCTATATCCGCAGCGTGATTCAGGCGTCCAAACAGTATGACACGAGCGTGTAGCACACGAGTACTGTTCGCGCTGCAACGCTGACGGCGCGGCAAGACAGTTCAACTACGGCGGTTTGCAATTGCTTCAGGTGCGTTTCCTATGCTAGCATACCAGAATTTTCCGGTACGGCTCACAGGAGTGGCAACTTGAAGACCATTGCAGTCTATGGCAGTTCGCGCATTACCCCCCACGATGAAGAATACATGACAGCACAGGAGGTTGGGCGGCTGCTGGGGCAGGCGGGCTATGCCGTGATGACCGGCGGTTATGCTGGCGCGATGGAAGCAGTCAGCCGGGGGGCGGCAGAGGCGGGCGGGCATGTCATCGGCGTGACGACGACGGCGATTACGGCGCTGCGCCCGGAAGGCGCGAATCCCTGGGTGCATGAAGTGATCCATTATGACCGCTTCAGCGAGCGTGTGGGGCATCTTGTCCGGCATGCACAGGGCTATGTCGCCATGCAGGGCGGGGTAGGCACACTACACGAGGTCGTTTCCGCGTGGGAACTGATGCGCATTGGCGAAATCCCGCGCGCGCCGATCATCTGCTACGGCGTGTTCTGGCAGGAAATCCTGCATCCGGTGATGACAACGCGCTATATTCACCCTGAATATCAGGAACTGATTCACTTTGCCCACAGCCCGGCAGAAGTCGTCGTGCTGCTGAGACAATTTATCACGGAGTAATGCTGGTGACCCCTGCCGAACAGCTTGCCGCGCAGCGCCGCGAAAAGGACGAATTCTTCCGGGTGCACCCGCAGTCGCCGCTGCTCCCCGCGCAGCAGGCGGTGTTCAGCGGGCTGGCGTACTATGATTACAATCCCGCGCTTGACCTGACCGTGACCGTCACGCCGTTTGAAAACAAGGCGAACGTGCAGATTCAGACCACCAGCGGCGAACCGCGCTGGTATCTGCGCTACGGCGAGTTCACTTTCACAGTAGACGGGCAGCCCGCACGCCTGACGCTCTACGCGCTGCCGGGCGGGTTGACCTTTCTGCCGTTTGTGGATGCGGGCGCGGGCACGGAAACTTACCCCGCCGGGCGCTACCTGGAACCGCAGGCGCTGGGCGACAGTCGCTTGCATGTGGATTTCAACCACGCCTATAACCCGTACTGCGCCTATAACGACCAGTGGGTTTGCCCGCTTACCCCGGCGGAGAACCGCCTGAACGTCGCCATCCGCGCGGGCGAAAAGCTGCCCCCGGCGGTCTGGAGCGCACACGGGTAGGGCGGGTATAATCAGGGCAGGTGAGTGGAGTTGAGGCGATGACACTGCGAGAAAAACTGCTGACGGCGGACGAGTTCTTCGAGCTTGCCCGCCTGCCGGAAAACGAGGACAAGCGGTTGGAACTGGATGATGGAGTCATTATTGACCTGGGATCGTCGAGCCGCATCAATACGATTACGGCAATGCGCATTGTGCATTTCCTGAATGCGTTTGTCATTCCCAACCAGCTTGGCTACGTGACCGGTCCTGATGGCGGCTTCAAGCTGGCAGCAGGGCGGGTGCGGCGTCCCGATGCGGGTTTCATCGGGCGGCAGCACAAGATAACGCTGGCAGGTGTTGAGTTTGATCTTGCGCCTGATCTGGCGGTGGAGGTTGTTTCACCGGACGAAGACGTGTTCAAGAAAGCGAACGAATACCTGCGTTCCGGCAGCAAAATCGTCTGGGCGGTTTATACGGATGAGCAGATTGTTTATGTGATGCGCTTGAATCCTGATGGCAGCCTGTTCAGCGTTCCGCACGGACTCGACGACACACTCGACGGCGGCGACGTGCTGCCCGGCTTCACGCTGCCCGTGCGCGACGTGTTCCCGTGAGGCAGGCACGCGCGGGTGGGTCAACCACTTCCCCAATTGTGCCAGCATCCTGTAGGTAATCCATACAACAGATCTGGCAATGCGAGACTCCCTTCCGCAGCCCCAATCCCATTATGCCAGCATAGGCAGATTGCACAAATCCAGAGCAACAGCGCCCAAACATGTGACGCACGTCACTATGCCCCGCAGCGGCTCCATGCGACGCTAGAGGCAAAAGAATACTTATTCGACACCGGTTCCGGGCGTGCTGCCTGTGTGGACGGTGTTTAGTTAAAGGAGTCGTCGTATGGTGGCATGGGATGCCAAATTCGCCGGGCGCGTCCAGCAGATGAAGCGCTCGTCTATTCGTGAAATCCTCAAGTTCACCCAGCGCGCCGAGGTGATCTCGTTCGCGGGCGGCTTGCCTGCGCCGGAGGTCTTCCCGGTAGAGCGCTTCAAGACGGCGGCGGCAAAGCTGCTGACGGAGCAGGGGCAGGTGGCGCTGCAATACAGCACGACCGAAGGTGTGCCGGAACTGCGCCGCTGGATTGCCGCGCGTATGTCCACCGAGCAGGTCGAGGTTTCCCCGGACAGCATTATGATGACCAACGCCGCCCAGCAGGCGATTGATCTGGTCGGGCGCGTCTTCCTGGATGCGGGCGATGTCGTCGTGGTCGAAAATCCCACCTACCTGGGCATGTTCAGTGCGTGGCGTCCGTTCAACCCGCGCTACGTCACCCTGCCCACCGACGCCGACGGGCTGCGCGTTGACCTGCTGGAAGGCGTGCTGCGGCAGCACAACCCCAAGCTGATTTATCTTGTGCCCAATTTCCAGAATCCGCAGGGCATTGTGCTCAGTTACGAGCGCCGTGTGCAGCTCGTGCGCCTGCTGGCGGATTACGGCTGTGTGGTCATCGAGGACGATCCCTACGGCGATCTGTATTACGAGGGCGAACCGCTGCCGCCGCTTTACGCTGTGGATGCGCGCGAAAACGGCTTCAGCACGCTCGACGGGCATGTGATCTATCTGGGCACATTCTCCAAGATTCTCGCGCCGGGGCTGCGGTTGGGCTGGGTTGCCGCGCCGCCCGCCGCCTATGAACGCATTTTGCAGGCAAAGCAGGGCGCAGACCTGCACACCAGCACGTTCGCGCAGATGCTCACCTATGAAGTCGTGCGCGATGGCTTTGTCAACGAACATGTGCCCATGCTGCGCAAAGTCTACGGCGAACGCCGCGACATCATGCTGGCAGCGATGCAGCGCGAATTCCCGCCGGAAGTGCGCTGGTCACACCCGCGCGGCGGGCTGTTTCTGATGGTCACGCTGCCGGAAGGCATGAATGCCGCTGAACTGCTCAAGGAGGCGGTGGCGCACAATGTAGCGTTTGTGCCCGGTGCGGATTTCTTCGTCAGCGGCGGCGAGAACACCTTCCGCCTGAATTTCTCCAACGCCACCCCGGAACGCATCGAAGAAGGCATCCGGCGGTTGGGCGACCTGCTGCGCGAGAAAGTGCAGCCGGAACCGGCATAACCCCGCCTGCATATCGCTTCGGTCAGGGCGAGGCGCTCCCTCGCCCTGCCGGGCTGCCGCTGGCTGTCAGCCTGCAAGCCGTACAAACCGTTTTCTATCCCCTGCGTAGGACAAACGCCTGTTTGCTGCCGGGTTTCGCATAGGCAGTTCAAACAAAACCCTTGTAGACTGTAACTATTCTCATGAGTACAGATTCTGGATGACCAACATGCAGCAGTATCCCATGTCCCCCAATCCATCGGGGCAGCCGCCTTATCCTCAGCCGCGCCCTGCTCAGCGTAAAGGGCGGCGTCCGCGCGGGAAAGCCGTTCGCCTGTCGCCGCTGCTGGTCAGCGGGGCGCTTGCCTTGGGCGGGGCAGTGGTTATGTTTCTGTGTATGGTCGGCGTGCTGCTGGCGGCAATTCTGACGCAGGAGCGCATTCCGGCAGGCGTCAGCGTTGCCGGGGTTGACCTGGGCGGCGTGCTGGTCGAGGATGCGTCCGGGACGGTGGCGCGCGCGCTGGGTAACCCGAATATCGTGCTGCGTGATGGCGAACGCACCTGGTCGGTGCCGCTGTCGCAGTTGGGCATTCGCGCCGATGTGGCTGCCACGCTCGCCCGTGCGCAGGCTGCCGCGCCGAACAGCGCCGTGCAGCCGGTCTATGTGGTTGATCTGGTCGCCACACAGGAAGGTCTGGTGAATCTGAGCGAGCAGACCAACATCCCGGCGGCGGAAGGGCAGATTGGACGCGCGCTGGAAATCCCCGTGCTGCTGGATCGCCTGCGTGCAGACACGGCAGGCGAGATTGCCGACGGCGTGATTGACCTGCCGATGATCGAAACCGCGCCGCCCACGCCGGAAGAACGCGCCGCCAACTACGACGGACCGACGACGGTGCATGTCGTCGAGCGCGGGCAGGAACTAGGCTTGATTGCGCGAGAATACGGCGTGTCTATTGAGGACATTGTGCTGCTCAACGGCATCGGCGATGCTGACCTGATTTATCCCGGTCAGGAACTGCTGATCCCTGCCAGCGGCGAATATGTCCCGCCTGCCAGCGATATTCCCGCGCCGCCGACCGGCAGCGGGCGCGCGATTGTCGTTTCGGTCAGCCAGCAGCGTATCTATGCCTTCGAAAACGGTGCGCTGGTGCGCACGCATCTGGTGTCCACCGGGCGGGCGCAGACACCGACGGTGCTGGGCGATTACCGCGTGTACGTCAAGTATACTGCCGACGATATGAGCGGACCGGATTACTTCCTGCCGCAGGTGCCCTACACGATGTACTTCTACCAGGGTTACGCCATTCATGGGACGTACTGGCACAACAGCTTTGGTCGCCCGATGAGTCATGGCTGCGTTAACCTGCCGGTGGACGAGGCACGCTGGTTCTTCGACTTCGCCAGTGTGGGCACGCCAATTCGTGTGGTGGGCTGAGCGCGAGGTGCGTCCAGCATGACCTGTATTTTGCCCTCACCCCAGCCTCTTGCCCAGCCGTACAGCGGAGGTCGAGAGCGGGGGTGAGCGTGGCGTGTCCCTAATCCTCCAGCACCGTTTCAGCTTGCAGGTCGGCGTTGCGCCAGAAGTCAATCGTGTAGTTGTAGCGCAGGATCACCGGCGGCACGCGCAGATCATCCCGCTGTTCGTAGGCGGTGCGCAGTTCGGCAAAGCGCGTATGGTTGTCGGCAATCAGCGCGGCGATCGGGTCAAACAGCCCCCAGTCCTTGTCGCCAAATGACTCATCCGGCTCAGGTTTCATAAGTTCGCCCCAACTGTCAGCAGAAAGCACCTCTACCTTGTTCAGCGCCGCGAAGTCGCGGATCAAATCCGCCCGGAGGGTCCACCAGCCGCGCGTATCTGCCGCATAGCCGAACTGCTGCGGGTTTGCCTCGCCGCTGCGTGCCATCAGCCATGCCATCCCGCCAGTAGTGAACTCCTCGCGTGAGACATCGTGTTTGCCAACATCGGGGTCTTCCAGCACCCAGCGCCCTTCGCCCGCGTGCCAGTATTCACACACCCAGTGATCCATGCAAAAGTCCGGTTCGAGATAGCTGGCAAAGCCGCAGCGCACCCGCGCAGGGATGCCCCGCTGGCGCAGCACGGCGCAAAAGAGCGTGGCGAAGTGACGGCAGTCCACAATCAGCCGTCGTTCAACCGGACGTGGTTCATTCAGCGGGCGAGGATCGAGTTTGAGGATGCCCGCCAGCATCCGCCCAACGCCGTGCAGCTCGAATTCGTGGCGGCGTTCGTCGGGAACGTCGATGCTGTCCCGGCGGATGATCCAGTTATGCACCAGAATAGCGTTGATTGCGCCGGTCAGCGCGTCAAGGTCGGTGGGCAGGGCGTCGAGCAGGGGCGCGTGTTTGCCGGGATTGGTGATAAACGACTGGCTGGCATAGTAGACCAGCGGGTCATCAGAGGTGGGTAACATGAGGTCAGCTCCACACTAAAAGGGACGGGAGTCGGTGCGCACCGGCTCCCTTAGTATCCTGCAAAACCACGCCAGCAAAACCCCCAAACCGTAGCGCTGCGGTGCAACGCCTGATATACTATCGTCTCATCAGCAAGCATTTTCCCGCTGCCACCCGCGCCCGGTTTTCCCACTGTCCTCACCGCTGTTTCTGCATATACCGCTCAATTGATGCGCATCTGCTCAACTGCTTGACTCTGACGTTACGTTATACTTTATGATGCCTGCTGGAGTGAAGGAGAACGATCCGGTGTATACCGTCAAACAGCTTTCGGAACTGGCGCAGGTCACGGTGCGCACGCTGCACTACTACGACGAGATTGATCTGCTTAAGCCGGCGCAGGTGCGTCCCAACGGCTACCGCTACTATGACGATGCGGCGCTGCTGCGCTTGCAGCAAATCCTGTTCTACCGCGAAATTGGGCTGGAACTGCTGCACATCAAGGATATTCTCGATAGTCCCGATTTTGACCTGCTGACCGCGCTGCGTTCACATCGGGGCGTACTCCACGAGAAGATTCACCGCCTGGAAAAGCTGATCGAGACGGTAGACAGCACCATTATGCATGTGGCAGGAGAGATCAACATGAGCAAGAAACGCATGTTCGCAGCATTCAGTGACGAGCAGCAGAAGGAAAACGAACGGCTGGCGCGGCTGCAATATGACCCGAAAATCGTCAACGACTCGATCAGGCGCTGGAACAGCTACAGCAAGGCGGAGCAGCAAGCGATTATGGCGGAGGGCAACCAGATTTACAGCGAGATTGTCGCCGCACTGGAAGCGGGTAGATCGGCGCTGAGTGCTGAGGTGCAGGATTTGCTGGTGCGCTGGCATAATCACATCCGCTACTTCTACGAGCCGACACTGGAAATCCTGCGCGGGCTGGCGGACGGCTATCACAATAGTCCTGACTTCCGCGAGAACTTCGACAAAATGCACCCGGATTTGTCTGCCTATATGCTGGAGGGCATTACGCATTACGTGGACGATCTGGAAACCGCCGAAATTGAGCGCATGCTGGCGGAAGATCAGGCGCGGCGCTTGCAGGGTTGAATGCCCCATCTGGCAGTTGCCTGCGCTTTCAGGTAGATGTACCATGAGGGTAGTTCTCAGGCGAACATTATACTGAACGAAGGATGGCAGTCAACCGATGAACAGCTCACTGCACTGGACTGCCGGGCTGCACCACGACGGCTCGGCGCTGTACGTCAGTAATCCGCTGCCGCGCGCGGGCGAAAACGTCATCATCCGCCTGCGCACGCCTGCTGCTGCCCCGATTCACGCGGTTTATCTGCGTACCACGCCGGACGGCGAAGGGCATTACGATGCCATGACCCGCGCCGCGCCGGAGGGAACAGTGGTCTGGTGGACAGCGACTTTGCAACTCACTATGCCGCGTGTGAATTACCGCTTTCTGGTTTACAGCGCGGAGGGACTCTATTTCCTCAACCAGTTGGGCGTCAGCCGTGCTGATGGCATTGACGCTTATGACTTTGTGCTGCTGGCGGATTACGCCGCGCCGCAGTGGGTCAGCAACCGCGTGTTTTACCAGATTTTCCCCGACCGTTTTTTTAATGGCGATCCTGCGCTGGATGTGCCCGACAATGCCTGGAGCTACCCCAGCAGCACCGGCAAAACATTCTGGACCCGCCGCGCCAACTGGAACGACCTGCCGCGCGGCTACCAGGAAGCCGGGGGGATCGAATTTTACAACGGCGACCTGCCCGGCATTACGCAGAAGCTCGACTATCTGCAAGCGCTGGGCGTCAACGGGCTGTACCTGAACCCGATCTTCACCAGTGTCAGCAATCACCGCTATAACGCCAGTGACTTTTTCAGCGTTGACCCGCATCTGGGCGGCAACACGGCGTTGATCGCGCTGCGCGAAGCGACTGCTGCGCGGGATATGCGCCTGCTGCTGGACATCACCACCAACCACACCGGCTCACAGCATGCATGGTTTCTGGACGCGCAGGCAGACCCCGCCGCGCCGACAGCCGAGTTTTTCACGTTCCGCCAGCGCCCGCACGATTACGAAAGCTGGTTGGGGCACAAATCGCTGCCCAAGCTGAATTATCGCAGCAACGGGCTGCGCGATATCATGTACCGCGCCCCGCATGGTGTGCTGCGTCACTGGCTCGCCGCGCCCTATAACATTGACGGTTGGCGGCTGGATGTGCTCAACATGACCGGTAATCAGGGCATGGATCAACTGGGACACGAAATTGCCCGCGAAATCCGCGTCGCCGTCAAAGCGGATAAGCGCGACGCCTATCTCGTCGGGGAGCATTTCTTCGACGGCACGCCAAATTTGCAGGGCGATGAACTCGACGCTGTGCAGAATTATCAGGGCTTTGGCATGCCTGTGCGGCATTGGCTGGTGGGCTATCTGTTTGAAGGACCATGGGATCATCTTGTGGACGCCCCGCGCCTGCACATGCCTGCCGAGTCGGTCGTCGCGCAGATGGCGAATTTCCGCGCCGCTGTGCCCTGGGTCATCGCGCGCCAGCAGTTCAACCAGCTTAACAGCCACGACATCCCGCGCCTGCTGACGCTGCTGAAGCGTGATAAGGCGCTGGTTCGGCTGGCAGCCACTCTGCTGATGACCTATCCCGGCGTACCGTGCCTGTATTACGGTGATGAAGTCGGGCTGGAGGGCGGGGATGGCGAGGATAAGCGCCGTCCGATGCTGTGGGATGAAACCCGCTGGGATCATGACCTGCTGGCACATCACAGGCGGTTGATCGCCCTGCGCAAGACTGCCCCGGCGCTGCTGGCGGGCGGCTACCAGACCGTCTATGCCGGCGATGGGCTGCTGGTGTACCTGCGCCAGTCCGCCGAGCAGCGTTTGCTGGTGGTCGCCTATCGCGGCAGCGCTGGCAGCAGCAACGGCAGCGGCACGCTGTCCCAGGCACAGATTCCGGTGTGGCACGCCGGGCTGGCAGATGGCGTCGAACTGCACGATTTGCTGGGGGAGACGGTTGTGCGCGTCGAAAACGGCATGCTGATGCTGCGCGACGTGCCGCACGGCGCGGCGTTCGTGTTTGAGGGGTGACACGAGCCGGGGAATTGCAGGGGTACAACGTCATGTACCTGTCTCGTGGGTTGACATGTAGTAAGGGCGACCTGCCAGGTCGCCCATAGGCATCAAGATAAGGACAAGCAGGGCATGATCTGGGAGAATAGTTGTGCCAACAAGATTCACCGGAGGATGCCCTGCATGACATCTAAAACAGTACCT
>DAOTWP010000251.1:0-2178 GCA_034435675.1 Anaerolineae bacterium | reverse complement strand
GCAGCGGAACGCCGGATCACGCGGGATCTCCTGCAGTCACTGCCACCGGAAGCGTGGCAGCGCCCGGCGCGGCACAGCATCTTTGGACCTACAACGCTGCTGGAGATGGCACATTTCACAGCGCAGCATGACCGGCTGCACCTGACACAACTGTGCCGAACACTGGGGAAATGCACTTAAATGGCGCACCCTAACCAACTTACATCTTTTCCCTGCACATTACCTTACTGACGGTGGCTTTTGCAGTGTGATAAGATGGTTGGGTATATTTGCAAGGTGACAGCAACGGGAACAGCCAAACGTGACGGCAATGAATGTCAACGGCACAGTCCACGCCCTGAAGATACTGCGCGGAGCAGATACCCCGGCATGGTTGGATGAGTTCGCTGCGCAGCTCAGCAGCACGCACCACTACCATGTGTCTATGGCAGCGCCGAATGATTCCCTGCGAACGCACGAAAAAAGCAAGCCTGTAGAAGCAGTGATTGGCGCGCAAACACCGGAAATCATCCGCCTCTTTGAAGGACTGCGCGCCCGCACTGAAGGACAGGGACGCCTGCGCCCACTGCTGGTGATGATCGTCAAAGGCACCCCCGAACTCCCCACAGACTTACCTGCCGACATGATCCTCGACTGCAATTCGGCAGTTTGGCACATACAGCTTACCGCCCTGCTGCGCATGCGCCGCCAACAACAACAGCTATTGCTGGAACAGCAAAACAACCAGAAACGTATCAAGAAACTCGAAATGGAACTCAAGCAGCAGCAGCGCAGCAAAAATGAACTGCTGCTGCTCAAGAGCGCGATCGTGCGCAATGTCTCGCACGAACTCAAGACGCCCCTCCTCCACGTGAAATCTGCTGTTGCACTGCTAGCAGAAGATCTGGGCGAAGGACACAAGCTGGTTGGCTATGCTGCCAACGCAACGACCCGTCTGGAAGCACTGGTCAACAATATCGTACAGCTGGCGACCAGTCTTGAGATTGCGCGTGGCCCGGTGATTCCGACTGAATCACTCGACCAGGCGCTGCGCAACCTGCGTCGCAGTTGGGAACATCGTGACCAGATCAGCCGCGTGAAAATTGTACGCGATGAAAGGCTGCCGCTTGTGCTGGCAGACAAACAAAGTCTGGGGACAGCGCTGCAACTGCTGATAGACAACGCTTTGAAATTCAGCACCAGTGATGTGACCATCACACTCAGGCGGGAAAAGGATCGGGTCTGCTTTCTGATACGCGATGAAGGTATTGGCATCGCCAAAGACCAGCTTAACCGCATTTTTGAGTCGTTTTACCAGATTGACAATTCATCCACTCGTGCTTATGGTGGTATGGGTATCGGTTTAACCATCGTGGCGTATATTCTGGAACGCCATAAGGCGAAAATTCAGGTCAAAAGCAAACCGGGTAAGGGCAGCACATTTATCTTCTGCCTGCCAGTAGTTGAGCTTCAAGGGTAAGATGGCACGCGGATCAAGTCTGCTTTCCCAGCCGCATGCGGTCAAATGGAGTAATTGCTGGCGACTGCCATCCGCTTGTTCTGGACGACGCCTCCACCTGTGGAAGATTCCTAAGCCCGCAGCAACATGCCAGTGTTTCAGATGGTTGCCATGATAATTGAATGAGATCATTCAGAGGCTATTTGATTCTCGTGTTATTTGGTGTAAAATATGTTTAGTTAGTTCTGAAAATCACAAATAAAGAATTCTGTAATCGAACTGAGACACAGGGCAAAGTCTGATGGTCATGCATAGTGCAACCGAGATAAATGGGCGCGCGCTTTCGCAAACACCCGTTGCAGAGCCGCTTGACATCGAAGCAGGTCTACACGCAATTGAGGCGACCATGCGCCGAGTCATTAACAGCGATGTAGAGGTGCTTCGTGCAGCGAGTGAACATATCCTGAGCGCAGGAGGCAAGCGCATCCGACCTCGCCTTGTGCTGCTCGGTTATGCCGCGTTCGGTGGCACGCAACCTGAAGCAGTCGCTGAGGTCGCCGCAGCCGTTGAACTGGTGCATACCGCCAGCGTCGTTCATGACGACATCAACGATCATGGTGTCATGCGGCGCGGACGCCCATCCGTTAATGCCATCTGGGGGCGCACCTTCGCCCTACTGACAGGCGATTACCTGTTCACCAAAGTCTACGAACTAATGGCGGCATATAAGGATCTTAACA
>DAOTWP010000250.1:0-1792 GCA_034435675.1 Anaerolineae bacterium | reverse complement strand
CGCTCAAGGACCTGGACCTGGCAGTTCCATCTGGCGGGGCGGCGCTGGCGCGGCTTATCGCAGACCGCCTGGGGGGAGCCTTCTTCCCGCTGGATGCGGCACGAGATGTAGGCCGGGCGCTGCTTGACACCGAATCGGACCGGCTGATAGTAGACGTGGCCCGGTTTCGCGGCGACGACCTGTGCGCTGACCTGGCTGACCGCGACTTTACCATAAACGCTCTGGCGGTGAACCTGCACGCTGATCTGAATATGCTGATTGACCCGCTGGGCGGAGAGAGCGACTCGCGTGACAAGGTAATCCGACGCTGTGGACACCATTCGCTGGCGGAAGATCCGGTGCGCTGCCTGCGTGCAGTGCGGCTGAGTGCGCAGCTTGGGATGCGCATTGAGCGCGAAACCGCCCACGATGTGCGCCGCTGCGCCTCTCGCCTGGCAGATGTATCACCGGAGCGCGTGCGCGACGAGCTTTTCCGGCTGCTGGCGCTGCCTAGAGCGGCAGCAGCGCTGCGAGCCGCTGTCGCACTGGGCCTGATAGAACCTGTACTGCCAGAACTTGATCTTTCGGGAGATGGTTGGACCCGGGGCCTGAGAGCGGTGGAATATCTGGCCGAAATAGCAGCGTCGGTAAGTCCGGGGCGATCGGATAACCTCACGGCATCGTTTGGCATGGGTATGCTGGCAATGCAGTTGAATCGGTTTCGCCACCGCCTGCACATGCATTTCGAGACTGCCTGGCCCAACGGTCGGTCCCATCAGGCGCTGCTGGCGCTGGCGGCTCTGTTCTACACTGCTGGCGCGCAACTGCTAGACATTGACCGCGCCGCCGCATTGCGCTTGAGCAATAACGAGCGCGACCGCGCAACAGCTATTATAAGCGGCACTGGCGCTCTGCTGACTTTGGACACCAGCGACCGGCGTGTCCTGCACCGTTTCTGGCGCGATGCAGGTGCGGCAGGGGTGGACATGTGTCTTTTAGCCGCTGCGGATTATCTGGCGCGCGCCGGCAGCGCGCTCGATCAGGATTCGTGGTTGGGCGCGATCGAGAAGGTATGCGCGCTGCTCGACGCTTTCTACAATCACTACCATGAAATTGTCGAACCACCAATGCTTATTGATGGCCTTGTGCTGATGCGCACTTTGGGGATGCCGTCCGGTCCGGCTGTTGGAGCGCTGCTGGCAGCGATTCGTGAGGCGCAGGCGGCAGGCGAAGTGCAGACGGCCGATGACGCTTTGCGCCTGGCGCGCGCGCTCACATGACGGTTACAGGTAATCCATCAGTTCGGCTAGCCGCAGGCGAGCATCCTCTACAGGAACTTCAAAGTGCCGGCTTAATTCGGCTGGCGTGCGCGCGCCCCCGCTGAGAGCCTGTATCATGTGGACCGGCATGATTAACATACGGGCAAAGGCCTGCATCTGCCCCTCTCCGGATACCAGTTCCGGCACATGGCGTTGGCGCCCCCAATCGCTCGACACGATTTCGCGCGCCAGTAAACGCGCAAGCGACATACGCGGGGCATACTGCTCTTTGGAACTGAGGAATCCGAGCGAGATATTGCGCGGATTTACCTCGGACCACATGTCCGGCCTGGGATGCTGGAGCATACTCTCAATGGCGACGGGCGGCGCTTTAATATCGAATGTTTCGAGCAGTTCGCAGACAATCGTTTCCAGCCTAGGCAGCGCATTCACAGATGACTAGTTCTCCTCGGTGGGGGCAGCCGGATGCGCTTCATGTGCCTGGAAAAACCACAGGAGCGTGCTCCCGTAGCGCCGTTCATCGTATCCGCTGA
>DAOTWP010000249.1:0-24244 GCA_034435675.1 Anaerolineae bacterium | reverse complement strand
GCGCCTGGAACACGGGCTACCGGCTGGCGCTGGGCAACGAGTCCACGCAAAACAGAGGCTGGCTGGGGACGTATCATCTGGTCGCGTTCTACGGCAGAGCGCTGAGTGCCGCGGAGGTCGCGCAGAACCACGCCGCCGGCGCGGACGACTGATGGGTGAACAGACATTTCCACCCCCTCCAATAGTCGATTGGGAACGGACTGATAGAGGTTGGGGAAGCGGTCCTGCAACTGCTGGAACAACATCATTTCAACAAAATCCACGAAATGATGTAGGCGCGAAAACAAATGGGGAAATCTCAGAAGCATCTGCGGATATGTTTCTCAATTGGGTTTATCGTCGCACGACCGATGCCCCACCTTTTCAAGATTACACTCCAAATGCTTATCTCTATGCCCCATCTCCCCCTCAAACGATGCCACAAGCATTCGGGTGTCCTTCTATCCCAGTAGGACAGTATCCTCAGCCAAATCAGTGGGCAGGTGCTGGTTTCTTGAACAGAAATTGGATGATAGGACAAGATGATGTGAGTCTTCCGGGTGATAGGAGATATTGGGAAATGGAAAGAGTGCTGATTGATATTTTCCGCAACCAGATGTGGTCATAAGAGGAGATCACTGATCATGAAATCCATTCTAAGCATCATTTTGTCCGCAGTGTTGGTTCAGATTTTTCTGGGTGTATCTATAACAAGGGCACAAAATTCAACCGTTACCGTTATTGAGTGGCAACCCACCCAAAGCTCCATTGCTGTTGGCGAAATCTCAGGGAATATCCTGATTCATAACACCAGCGATGGTAGTCTTACAACTACCCTAATCGGGCACGCCAATGCAGTTATCGACTTGGCTTGGAGTCCCGATGAAAGCTATCTTGCCAGTGCCAGTCTGGATGGCACAGTAAAAGTTTGGAACACTTCTAGCTGGAGCTTGCAAGTTACATTAACTGGTCACACCGGTGGCGCTGGTATTGTTATCTGGGATGGTAATACTCGGCTGATCAGTATTGCCGCTGATGCTGATCCACAGAGAAATAATCTATATGTCTGGGAAACTTCAACTTGGCAAAAAGTATCAATGCATTTAGTGGGTTCTGCGGTAACAGGAGCGCTAAATTCAGACAACAATCAACTCACACTAGGTATGTTGGGTGGCACAGTAAGTACACACGATTTGTCTGCGTTCGTTATAATTCAAGAGTTAGTTCCCCTGGATAGACTGCCCATTACGGCGCTTGCATGGACATCTGACGGCAACTATCTGGCGTCCGGGAGTGTGTTAGGCAGTGTCTACATCTTGAACATGTCAAATCCTGTTTACACATCCCCCGTTTACGCAAACGATAGTGGCGACGGTCAGGATATACGGGCTTCCATGGTCATAGATTTGCAGTTCAGCACGGATGGCAGTGTGTTATCGAGCATTAGCGCCGATGGAACAGTTCGCGCGTGGAATAGAGCAACATCCGCACTGGTGGTTGATACAAGAGTAGACTCTGCGTTGGAATGGGGTATCGCGGGAGCCTTCAGCCCGGACGGCACAAGACTTGCTTATAGTGATGCGAGCAACACCATCGAAATCGTCCCATCACCCCTTGCTTCCCCCCGCGTGACGGATTCCCTCCTCGCGCTGTACACCTTCGACGAGGGGGGTGGCAGCAGCGTGCAGGATACCTCCGGTGTCGGCGCGCCGCTCAACCTGAACATCCCCGATCCGTCGCGCGTCACCTGGGGCGCGGGCACGCTGCGCATCGACAGCACCACGCTGATCAGTTCGCCCGGTCCGGCCAGCAAAATCATCGACGCCGTGCGCGCCAGCAATGCCCTCAGCGTCGAACTGTGGATCACACCGTCCTACGCCGTCCAGCCGCTTGCCACCGGTCCCGCGCGCATCGTCGCCATCAGCCAGGACACCAGCTACGGCAACCTCGTCGTCGGGCAGGGGCAGGATTTGGGCTTAGCGGACGACATCTACACGCTGCGGCTGCGCACCAGCAGCACCAATGAGCAGGGGCGTCCCGGGTTGCAGAGCGCCGATGGGGCGGCAGTTCCCGCGCTGACACACCTGGTCTACACGCGCGACGCGGCAGGCAGCGTGCAGGTCTATGTCAACGGGACGCTGGCAACGACAGGCACACGCATGGGCAGCATGAGCGCCTGGAACACGAGCTATCCGCTGGCGCTGGGGAACGAGTCCACGCTCAACCGCGGCTGGCTGGGCACGTATCATCTGGTCGCGTTCTACAGCCGGGCGCTGAGTGCGACCGAGGTCGCGCAGAACTACGCCGCCGGCGCGGATTGAGGGCGGGGGCATGCGTGCCAATCCGGGCGAGATTGCCAATCCGAAACTCCCCAGTAAGGATTACAGTGGTATAATGGCAAGCATCGAGAGTCTGGGTGTAAAGGTGTAGTGTGATGCCAAGTCTTGGTGGTGGCGAACTGCTGATTATCCTGGCGATTGTGATTCTGCTCTTCGGCGTGGGGCGCATTTCGCGCATCGGCGGCGAGCTGGGTCAGGCAGTCGGCAATTTCCGCAAAGGGCTGGATGACAGCAGCAAGAAAGAACCCAAAGCCGAAGAACCGGAAACTCAGGCGCAGAAATAACCGTCTGCTGGCTGCGCCGTGCCACAGCACCCCCAGCCAGCAGACTGCATTGAACACCCTTACTTCAGCAGCAGGGCGATTTCCCGCTTGAGGTCCAACAGCGCTTTGTGCGCAATCCCTGCCGGCACCTTCAGGTTGTAAGTGACAATGGTGCGGTTGAAACGCACCGCTGCTGTCTCGAACGTCCCCCGCAGGTGTTCCCATGTGCTTTCCGCACGATGACGCAGCACAGCGCTGCGCCCGGCATCGCTTTCGCGGGCGGCATCTGCCAGCGCGCCGCGATACGCCGCAGCCGCACGACGCAGCTCTTCAAGCAGCCGTTCGCGCGTGCCGTCTAGTTCGCGCGCCTGCATAATCCAGTCTGGCGCGAGGTCATTCTCTTTGAGCAGCTTGTGCGCCAGCTTCAGTTCATCCGGTGTGTGTGGATCATCATCCAGCGGCAGCGGTTTGCCGGCACCCGGCAGGTGTGTCTGCACACCGTCGTTGATAATGCTGCGAATCGCGTTGTCAATCAGGGAACCCCAGTCTGCCACAGCCCCTAGCCCTCCGCATGACTGCCCACTCCGCAGGGTTTGTGCACCGGCTGCATGAGTGGCGTGATTTGATGCCATCCCAACGGGTTACGCCTGATTATACGCGCATTTTTTCACAAACCAATTACACCGCGCATTACACGCCGCAGCACTACGGCAACCGCAGCGTCGCCTGCACCTCGCCGCGCGCGTTCGCCAGCGTCACCACGTCGCCCGGTTCGCCCCACACCGCCGTATCGCGATTCCAGAAATTCGCCACCGCGACATCCGTGCCCACGCGCGTATACAGCGTGATCTGGCTGCTCTGGAACAGGAAGCGCGTCGGGAAGGTGTAGACTGTGCCCTGCGCGTCGCTGATCGTCCAGCCGGTAATCTCGACGGACTGCCCATTGTTGCGAATTTCCACGCCCTCCGCCGTGACATCGCCCCGCCCGACCACATTCACAATCACAATCTGCGAATCCGCCGCCGTTGGTGCCAGCGTGATCGTTGGGGTCACAGTGGGCAGTTCCGGCAGCGCAGTGGCTTCTGGCGTGTCCTCGGCAGTGTCTTCGCCGCCGTTATCCCCTGCCGCCGCGACCTGCTGGGCGGAAGACGTGGGCGCGATAAACGAACAGCCCTCCAGCGGGATAATCAACACCTGCCCGATTTGCAGCAGCGTGGCGTCTTCTTCGGTCAGGTTGTTCGCCTGCAAAATGCTCTCCACGCTCACGCCGTATACCCCGGAAAGAAATGCCGGGCTTTCGCCCGATTGCAGGGCATGAGCAACACAATTGGGCGGCAGCGCGGCATTCGTTTCGATCAGACCGGGGTTACCGGCGGCGGCAGTCTCATCCAGCGTAGGGACGACCTGCGGCGCGCCGGGACTGGTTTCCGGCAGCACCCCCGGCGGCAGATCGGCACGGTTGGGCGTGCCCGGCAGCGGGGTGGTGGTGATAATCCAGGGGGTATAGGTTGGCGCAGGCGTAGAGGTAATGCGCACCTCGACCGTAATCACCTGCCCGGCGGTGGTCTGCCCGGTGGTCGTGGTCTGCGGACCAAACAGCGCCAGAATGCCAAAAATGACCCCCGCGGAAATCAGAATGTTCAGGACTACAACTGCAATCAGCGTGCGCCGCTGCATAGGGCTGCTCCCTCACAGAGAAAACCATACTGCACGTTGGGGGCACTATAGCACACGCCTGGGTTGACAGCAATTCAGACCGCCAAGCCAAAGCACACAATTCGCCCACCCGGCAGTGGAATTACACCCAGGCATGTTGGGGCAGCCACGCGAACCAGTTCGGTGGAATTGATTCGGCTGCTGACTGAGATCGTCAGGCAGTCGCAGTTCTCATCAACTACTTTTCCGCACAGCTACAATTGTTTGTTATAGTGACCAGACTCGTAAACAATTCTGCCGGATGATGACCACCGGTTACTGCCTGCGGACGATACCTGCGCCATGCCCTATTTGATTGATGGACATAACCTGATCGGACAACTGCCCGACCTGTCGCTGACCGAAGAACACGATGAAGCGAAACTGGTGCAAAAGCTGGCGGGCTTCGCGGCGCGCACGCACAAAAAAATCGTCGTGGTCTTTGACGCCGGGCTGCCGGGTGGCAAGTCGCGCATGTCCACCGGCACCGTCGAGGTGATCTTTGCGGCACAGCGCACCAGTGCCGACCGGGTAATGCGCGAACGGTTGAAGCAGATTCCCGACCCCGCCAACTGGACGGTGGTCTCCGGCGATAACGAAGTCCTCAGCGCCGCCCGCCAGCGCCGCATGCAAACACTGCGCTCGGCGGAATTCGCACGCATGCTCCAGCGCCCGCCGGAAGCGCGCAAACCGGGGCGCGACGAGGCAAGCGATGTCTATGTATCGCCTGATGAAGTTGAGGAATGGCTGCGGCTGTTCAAGCGCGATCGCAAACCGTAGACAGGCAGAAAAATTCATTAACGAAATCGGATAGACGCACGCCCCACTCCTGTGGTAGAATGTCCCACAGTGCGGGGTGTGGCACAGTTGGTAGCGCGCCTGGTTTGGGTCCAGGAGGACATCGGTTCGAGTCCGGTCACCCCGACAGGAACAGTTCATAATGCGGGTGTAGCTCAGTTGGTAGAGCACTTGCCTTCCAAGCAAGGAGTCACGGGTTCGAGTCCCGTTACCCGCTCTGCTTTGATCAAAAAACCTCAAGCCTGTGCTGTTGGGGTTTTTTGTTTCTCAGCATTACGATTTCTGCCATTTGACAGCCTTTAGACCTTCCCTGTAAAATCTTGTACAGTCTGAAAGGCTTAATACACCCTCTGGGGCCCATAGCTCAACGGCAGAGCACGCGGCTCATAACCGCTTGGTTCTGGGTTCGAATCCCAGCGGGCCCACAAGTACACAAAAACCCCGCATGCGCAGGCAGCGGGGTTCTGTTTTGACTATCATGCACAATTACAGGGAGCGGCTTGCCCCACCGTCCCCGGCGCTGCTCAGCCACCGGCTGCTGTGCGCGTAATGCCCAGTTTGGCAAGCTCCGCATCAATCACCTGGGCAAAAACCTCATACGGCTGTGCGCCAACGACAATCTGCGTCCCGACCACAAAAAACGGCGTCCCACGCAAACCGAGTTCCTGCCCGGCGCGCAGGTCTGCCTGAATATCGCTGATGGTCTGCTGGTTGTTCAGGCACGCGCTGAAGGCGTTCAAGTCCCCGCCCAGCGTGCTGATCGTCTGGGCGAAGAACTGCGAGCCAATCAACTGCTGGTTGCTGTACAGCGCATCATGAAACTGCCAGAACAAGCCCTGCTGGTTGGCGCACTCCCCCGCGATTGCCGCCACCACCGACGCATCCCCCAGCACCGGCGCATCGCGGAACACATAGCGCACGTAGCCGTCGTAATCCTGCAAAATGCGCGGCAGCGTCTGCGCGGCATGCCGCCCACAGTAACCACAGCGGAAGTCGCCAAATTCGATCATCGTCACGGGCGCATTAGCCACCCCCAGCGACGGATCCGTATCCGCATACTCCGCTGCATTGACATTGCGCGGCGCCACGCTGATGCCGGCAGCGCGCATTTCTTCGTAGACAATATCGCGCACACGCTCATCATTTATTGCGCCACCAGACAGCAGCGACCCGGCAATCACCCCCAGCAACAAAAACAGCGCCGCGACGATGCCATAATTGATCGCGCTGCGCGGAATAGTAAATACATCGGTGCCAGTTTCGCTGCCGGGCGCACTTTCCTTTTCCGGGGCAGATTCCGGCGTCTCCACAGAGTCAGATGAAAGATTCGCTTTTGCCGTCACGGGATCATCCTCAAACCTTGCTGCAATTCATTGACACGCATAGTATAACGCAACTAAAGCGGACGCGAGTCCAAAAATTGTGCGAAAAACACTGCATCTCAGACGCCGCGCAGAGGCAATTCCTACGGCTCAATAGCGCTCACCGGACACTCAGACTTGTTTTGACCATTGCTCAGCAAATGCCATTACACTACAACTAGCTGTAATATCACGCAACAAAGCAACCAGAGGGGGCACAAAATGTCAATTGTGATTGACCCGGATTTTTCGGTTTACTGGCTGGTGCAGCGCCAGCAGCAAGCCAATTTGCTGCTCAACCACCGCCGCACCATGAGCATTACCAGCTACGAAATTGAGAATGCGACATTGTTGGACGGCGCCCGCACGCGCATTTTTGCCGGTTTTCAATACCTCAGCAAATTTCTGCCGCAGATGCAGCGCTACCGGCGCATCGCGGAACGCGCGCAGTTGGTCTATGTCTTTGGCGTTCCAGACATCGCCCCGCCGCCAATTGCCAACATCACCTATGTGCCCCTGCGTCCCGAAGATCAACTGGCGAAGGAATGGTTTTTGCTGTCGTTTGGTAGAAACTATTTCAGCGCGCTGGCAACAGAGGAACAAACCCACTTCACCGACCCCGATCACCAGCGCGTGTTTAAGGGCGTGTGGACGTTTGACCTGCCGATGGTGCAGTTGGTGCACGACTGGCTCAGCAGCGCGCTTGACCTGCCGCCGCTGATCCTGAGCGAAGCGGAAATCGACCTGCGCGGGCAGCTTTACCTGCTCAACCGCAGCACCACCCGGCTGATCGAACGCCTGCAAAAACTGAGCACTGCTGCGTATGCCATGCCGGTCATCCGTCAGGAAATCGAGATTCTGCTGGATCGCAGCCTGAAACGCGCTGCCCGTGAACTGCAAGCAGCCGCGTCCTGAGTCCCTGTTCCCCAGGCACAGACACAGGCAGGGCTGTGCGGCGCTGACACCGATACGACGCAGGCGGTAGACCTACGCGCTTGCATCACGCTTCAACAGGCTGCGGGCAACCGCGTAGACTTCCAGCGCCGCGCCGCGCCCCAGCCCCGCCTGAATTTGTTCTTCAGTCAGGTGCCCGCGCATACGCTCAATCGCGGGTTCAATGAACGTCGGCTCTTCGTCAGGGTCTAACAGACCGGATCGCAGTGCCAGCCCCAGATATTCAAGCGCGGTGTCATACTGCCCATCGCGCTCGTGCAGCAGCCCATAGATTTCGATCATCGAGTAAATCAGCGGCAGCGAATCATTCGCCAGCGTTTGACGCAAGCCAATCTGCAAATACTGCTCGACAGTCTCTGCCGGTTGTCCCAAATGAATCGAAACCTGCGCGATGTTCAACAACACGATACTGTTATCCGCCCCGATCTTCTGCTGGATGTCCAGCGCTTCCTGGTACGCGCGCAGCGCTTCCTCAAGCCGGCCCTCACCATGATGGACAAACCCAATGTTGCCCATGGTCATGCTGACCATCCGCAGATCACCGATGCGCTGTGCCAGCCGCTGGGCTTCCTCATAGGCAGCAATTGCCTCGGCATTCTGCCGCAGCGAGGCGTGTGTAATCCCCACCGCATTCAGGGTGCTCGACATCATGAATTCGTCCCCGAGATGCCGGGCGATTGCCAGGCTTTCTTCAAGCAGCGGCATCGCTAACCGGAGTTTTTCCTCTGTTGAGTTATACAGGCTGGCCACCCGCCGCAGCATCATGCTGAGCGTCCGGGAATCATCCGCCGCACGTGCCAGCGTCACCGCTTCCAGCAAATAGGTTTCACCCACGGCTAACTGCCCCTGCCGCACACCCCGAATCCACCCGATCAGCCCCAGCGCAATCGCCGTATGCACACGTTCCCCCAGCTCGCGCGCCAGCGCCAGCGTCGGTTCCAGCAGGCTGAGTGCCTCGCTGTAGTGCCCGGTTGTTTCGTGAACGTTTGCCAGCAGCAGGCTGACCTGCACGCGCATCAGCCGCACGGCATCGTCCGCTTCAGCGGGTAAAACCGCCAGCGCGTGGGTGAGCGATGCCTGCGCTTCGGGAAAGGCGGAGACCTGATACGCCTGTTCCGCTGCCGTATACAGATACCCTGCCGCCTTGACTGCTTCCCCCGCCTTTTCATAATGCTCGGCGATCAAGCCGGTGTATTCGTCGGCGCGTTCGGCGCTGACGCTAATCAGCCACTCGGCAGCGGCAGCATGATACGCTCGCTGCTGCCGTTTGAGCAGACTTTCGTAAATCACATCGCGCAGGATGGCATGCTTGATTACGTATTCCTGCGTCCCGGCAAAGTCCGATTTTTCGCGCAGGTAGACCATCTCGCGGCGGCGCAGGTCCTCCAGCAGGCGTTCCATGCGTTCGATATGGAAACCGTCGGCAGCTTCAAGCGCCTGCACCGCGCTGACCCAGAAGATGCGCCCGATCACCGACGCCCTGCCCAACAGCAAACGCGCGGCGGGTTCCAGTGTATCGAGACGCGCTTGCAGCACCCCGGTCAGCGTGGGCGGCACACGCAAATCCGCCAGCCGTTCGGGCAGCACACGCCAGTTGGCATCTTCTGTTGCGCCTTTGACGATGACGCCATCTTCGATCAGGATTTTGACCAGTTCTTCGATGTAGAACGGATTGCCATCGGCACGATCCACAATCAGATCGCGGATTTCTGCCGGAATGTCGTCCACCTTTTGCAGCACCTCGCGCACAAGGCGGCGTGTATCCAGCTTGCTCAGCGGCTTAAGATCAAGCCGGTGGTGGAAATCCTGCCCCTCGCCCCAGCCCGGACGATGCTCATGCAGTTCCGGGCGCGCCATGCAGATGACCATCAACGGCAGTTCCCGGTTCTCGGTCACCAGATGGTCAATCAGGTCAAGGGAATGGGTATCCGCCCAGTGAATATCTTCGAGTTCGATAATCGCGGGCATCTCTTTCGTGATGCTGCGGAAAAAGGCATTCAGATACTCCAGCGCCTGCCGCTGGAAAGCGTCAGCACTGCTTAAAACGGGTCTGACGGCGGGATCCTCGCTGAAATCAAAACCGACCAACTGCCCGATAAACCCCGCTTCTGTTGCGGTATTCGGTCCCATGAACTCGGCAATGCCGCTGGCAAACTTTGCCCGCATCACTTCGGGGGGATCGCTGTCGAGGATTTCAAAGCGGAAGGAAAACATGCTGCGGATCAGCGAATAAGGCAGATTGGTGGTCTGCTGCGTGGCGCGCCCTTCAAAGAAACGTATATCCTGCTCGATCACATCAATCCAGCGGCTGAATTCAAACAACAGGCGCGACTTCCCAACGCCTGCGTCGGCAGTGACGGTAATCATCTGCGTTTCGCCGTCTTCAATGCACAGCATCAGGGCGTCCTGCAGCAGTTTGAGTTCGCCATCGCGCCCGATCATCCTGGTTTCGATGCCTTCAACACCGCGTGTTTGCAGCCGGAAAGCCCGTGGACGCGCCTGCTGCACCACATAAACCGCGATCGGTTCGCTGCGCCCGCGCACGCGCACCGGCGTCTCCTGCAAAGCATCATAAATCCCGATCACATGCCGAAAGGTGTCATACGAAATCAGGATCGAACCGGCAGGGGCGGCACGTTCAATACGCGCGGCAAGGGTGATCGGCTGCCCGCTGGTCGTCGAGGTGCCGTCCGGCTTAGCCTGGATCAGCACGGGTCCGGTATCAATGCCAATCTGCACCGGCATGACCTCATCCGGCTCCAGCCAGCGGGCGGTCAAGCGCCGCGCCGTGTCGCGCATGGCAAGCGCCGTGTTGATCGCGTTTTCAGGATCGCTTTCATGCACTTCTTCCGCGCCCCACAATGCCTGTAAGGTGGTTGCCGTCCGTTCACGCACCAAGCCGCCGCCGCTCTGCGCCACTTTCTGAAGCTCATCGAGCAGCTTATCGAGAATCGCGCCCGCTTCTTCCGCTTGCGCCTCCATCAGCAGTTCTTCAAAATCTGCCAGATTGATGTGCAAAACCGTCACCTGACGCTGCTGTTCTGTCGGCGTCTCGCGGCTGGCGGTGCTGCTGTCGCCAGATTTCTCGCCGTTTTGCGCTTCTTGCAGTTTTACCGTTCGCATGACAACAGACTCTGCTGCTGCCGCCTGCAAGCGCACCGGCGCAACACTGAGGGTGCTGCCGCCCAGATGAAGCAGCTCGCGCGCCAGTTCGCCTGCCGTGACATAGCGCGCTTCAGGTTCTTTCGCCAGCGCCTTTTCGATAACCAGATCCAGCAGTTCGGGCAGGCTGTTGTTGCGGCTGGTGATGCTGGGGATGGGACTCTGAAGATGCTTGAGCAGCACTGCCATCGCGTTATCGGCTTGATACGGCAGTTCCCCTGCCAGCATTTCATAGAGCATCACGCCCAGTGAATAGATGTCCGCCCGCGAGTCCACATCATCGCGCCCCATCGCCTGTTCCGGGGACATATATTCCGGGGTGCCGATAATTGCGCCGGAAACGGTAATGCCCTTACGCTGGGCATCCACCCCGCCGGTGATCCGCGCGATGCCCAGATCCGTCACAAAAGCATTGCCATCGCGGTCAATCATGATATTGCTCGGTTTGATGTCGCGGTGGACGATGCCCTGCCGGTGGGCGTAATCCAGCGCCGAGGCAACCTGCTGGATCAGATAGGCAACTTCCTCCAGCGGCAGCAGTCCCTGCCGCATCACATCCTTGAGCGTTCCCCCATCCAGATACCGCATCACGATGTACGGCGGATCGTGCGCGCCGTCGAAGTCATAAATCGGGAGAATATGCGGATGTTCGAGGCGTGCAATCACGCGGGCTTCGCGTTGAAAACGCTGCACCGCAGCAGGATCCTCACTGATACCGCCTCGGATGACCTTAATCGCTACATCGCGGTCAACACTTGCCTGGCGGGCACGGTAGACCGTCGCCATACCCCCTCGACCGATTTCTTCCAGCACTTCATAGGCACCAAAATAGAGCGTCATCGTTGGTAAGCTTCCTCGTGCACAAGCTGCAATTCTGGAGTCGGTCATGGTCCGCCATCGCATACCATGATCCGGTCAGCAGGCAAACAACAGATCAACGCTGCCTGAATGAGTCACACTGCCACAACCTGTTGCCGATTGGTAACAGGTGAAGCCGGCAGCTATCTTCTTGCTCAATACGTTACGACTAAGGATGATTTGCCCATTGTAGCGTATTTCTAATGACAAACAACACGGGATGACGACAAAAAGGTTGATGGCAGGGAGCAGTGTGCCCAGCAACCTGCCGTGGAAGCAGTCGCGCTGCTGCAACTGGATGCGCACAACGACAAAAACCCGCTATAATAGAAATTGTGGAAGCAGGGAATCATTGCCCCATGCCGCGCTTGCGGTGGGCGCGTTCCGTCAACCCGAACCTTAGCAAACGACGTATACGTACAATCAACCACAAGGAGATGCTTATGACAGTGTCTGAATGGAGGGTGTTACTTGAGTTCGCTACTCAACGGCTTAATTATTAGGGAACAAAGTGGCTTTTTCTGGGTGGAAACCGACGACGGTACGATCTATATCTGCCGGCTGCGCGGGCGACTGCTGGAAGAAGCGCAGGCATCGGATATTGCTGCCATTGGTGACCGCGTTGATTTTGTCGTCACCACCCCGGAAGTCCCCAGCGGGTTAACCGAACAAACCGGCATGATTGAAGCAGTTCGTGAGCGCCACAGCGTGCTCAGCCGTGCCGTGCGCACCACGGGGAATCGCGGCGCAGGGCAGGCAGAACGCGAACATGTGCTGATTGCTAACGCTGAGCAGGCGTTTTTTGTATTCGCCGCCACCAAGCCCGCCCCAAACCTGCGCATGCTGGATCGCTTCCTGGTCGCAGGCGAAAAGTCCGGCATTGACCACCTGATTATTGTCATCAACAAAATTGACCTCGAAGACCCCGCCAATATTGAGGCGCTGTTCGCTCCCTATGCGCGCATGGGCTATACCATTCTCAAAACCAGCGCGCTCGACGGGCACGGCGTAGACATCCTGCGCGAACACCTGCGCGGCAAATTATCGGTCTTCACGGGACCGTCTGGTGTGGGCAAAACCAGCCTGCTCAACCGCATACAGCCGGGTCTGGGGCGCGCCGTTAAAGAGGTCAGTAATTACGATCAGAAGGGCGTGCACACCACCCGCGACAGCGCCCTGGTCAAGCTGGAAGCTGGCGGGTATCTGGCAGATACACCGGGTATCCGGCAGATGACCCTGTGGGATGTCGAACCGGAAGAAGTGGATGGCTATTTCCGCGATATTGCCCCGCTGGTCAGCCAGTGCCGCTTTGGGGACTGCACACACACCAGCGAACCGGGCTGCGCGGTGCTCGCAGCAGTCGAACGCGGCGAAGTCAGCCGCAACCGCCTGGAAAGCCTGCAACAAATTCGTGAGGAACTGGCGGAAACCTATCTTGCCTGAGTCTGCCGGGTCGGCGCGCTGCCAGCGGCGCTGCCAGCCGCGATGGCTGCGGCGCAAGCTCCCCTGACAACGCCTCACTGCGTCCGTCAGCAGTGACCCTCCTGCTGCCTCCGTGCGGTCAGCACCGCACCTCCAGACGGGGGCAAATTCTTCCTCATTTAGATCAGCGGTTTGCGAGTGGGGATGCCCGGCTTGCGCGGATACGGCGCAGGCGTGCGCCCGGTCTTTTCGATCACCACCAGCATGTGTGTCTCGGTAACATCGGGAAGCTGTACGGCTTCCACCGCCGCCACCCGCCCGCCCAGCACTGCCAGCGCTTTGCCCGCATCGCGGATTTCCGCCGCTGCTGTAGTGCTGCCTTTCATCGCAATACACCTGCCGCCTTCGCGTGCCAGCGGCAGCATATACTCCACCAGCCCCGGCAGCCGCGCCACCGCACGCGCCAGCACCAGATCATACGCGGCGCGCTGGTCGGGCATGTGCCCGGCGTCTTCGGCGCGCGCATGCAGGGTGCGCACGTTCGGCAGCCCCAGCGTATGAATCACATGTTCCAGAAAGGCGATCTTCTTGCCGGTCGCTTCCATCAGCGTCATGTGCAGTTCGGGGTAGACAATGCTCAGCGGCAGACCGGGAAAGCCCGCGCCCGTGCCGATGTCAATCGCCCGCAGCCCGGCATAGGGGCGAAGCACTTTGACAATCGAGAGCGAGTCGAGGAAATGCCGCACGCGCACGCCGTCAGGGTCAACGATGGCGGTCAGGTTGGTGTGGGCATTCCAGGCGACCAGTTCACGCTCATAGGCGGCAAACTGCGCCTCCTGTGCAGCGCTCAGCGGCACATCAAACAACGCGGCGGACTGTGCGGCGAGGGTCGTCATCGGGCAATTTCGGCGGACTTAACGCTTGCAAGGCGGTTACGGTTGGCTTTTTGTGATCGGCTCCGGCAGCAGCGCAAGACGACTGTCAGGGCGGACCAGCGTTCGCCCCGACAGACTCGCGCATGCGCAGAAACCCTGCACAGGTGCTTAGCGCACGCTGTACATCAGGTTATAGCTGACCGACTGCGTGCGGTCTGGATTTTGCACCACCGTAAACGTGCAGGTGCTGTTAAAGCGATCATTGCCTGTGCCCGGTCCGTAATCGTCGAACCCGTCGCTGATGACATCGCTCCACGACAGCTTAAACTCGACACCATAATTGCCGGGCGCCAGGTTGCCAATCGGCGTCACGTAGAACAGCCAGTACAAGCCGTCGCGCTGCTCAATCGTCACATCCACCGGAATCAGCGGTGCGCGGTTGAACGTGATCTCATAGATTGACGTGTTCAGATGATCCTGAAGCTGCGCCTCAGTGCGGGCATACCACGACCAGAAAATGCGGACATTGTCCGTGTCATAAATCAGCCCCGGATCGGCGCGATCAACATACTGGTCGCATTCGGCAAAAATCAGACCGGGGTTGTCGGTGCGTTCCTGCAAATCCGAACGGCGCGCGCCGACCACGACCAGGGGTTCTGCCGCCGTGCCGGGCGTATCCAGCACACCGCCACCGGGCGTCAGAATCGCGCCGCTGGAGGTAGTGCTGCTGCTGCTGGTCCCACCCACATCACCGCTGCTGACCGTCGGGTTCTGCGGGCTGGCGCAGCCGTCCTGCGCGTCATTCACCGTCGTGGTGAAGATCGTATTGTTAGAGTTGCTTTCACTGGCGATGGCAACATAGGCGCTGCCCCCGGATCCCGCAGGGATAGTCGAGCCAGTATTGTAATTGATCACTTCGCTGACCGCGTAGCTGCCGTTGACCTGCACGCGGCGCAGTCCGGTAATCGCCGTCCCGGTTCCGTTAGGACCGTTGAAAATCTGGTAATAAACATCATAACCCGACTGCATCACACCACTCAGGTTGATCACAGCACTGGTTTCGCAGATCACCACAAAAATCTGCACCGTAGACTCCGCACCCGCAGGCGTTGCGGTGCTGTCCTGCGCCAGCACGGGTTCCTGTGCCGCCATCGGCAGGAACGCCCCTGCGACGAGTCCGACCATGATTAGAATGAGGAGCGCTTTTTTCACATCATCCCCCTTGTCTTTCGTGAATGCTTATGCGTTGATCTTACCGCAAATTGGCACAAAACACAGCCCGTAGTTCGGCACCAGCACTGTGCCAGAGTCCGCCGGTTGGATGAACCGATAGTGCCTGAATCTCAAGACACACGCTGCCTGCCGCACGTTACGCCCGCCATGCATTGTTCACACCCTTGCAAAGACCAACCTGTTACCTGATACAATCAATAGACATAGAGCTTTCGCCAGCCGAGCGAATGTTTGCCTGAACACGAGGGCTAACGCCCTTGCCCGCAGGCTTCTAAGCGAGAGTCCTGATACAATCAGCCAGCACACCATCAACAGCGAAGGAAAACCACGTTGGAAAAACGCACTATTGTCGTCCTTAAAGGCGACCAGACCGGGCAGGAACTGCTTGATGAGGCACTGCGGGTCATTCAGCCGGATGTCATCCGCATGAACAATCTCGCGCTTGAGGCTTTCGATTTGTCGCTGGAAAACCGGCGCAAAACTCAGAATGGGGTCGTCCACGAAGCGGCGGCGCGTATCCGTGAAACCGGGCTGGGCATCAAGGCGGCGACGATCACCCCGCCCGACCCCAACGATGTCGGCAGCCCCAATGCCCTGCTGCGCGAACTGGTGGACGGCAAGGTGATTCTGCGCGTGGGGCGGCGTATCCCGCGTGTGGTGCCGCTGCTGGCAGGCATTCACGCGCCGATTGCGGTGGTGCGCACTGCTGTTGAGGACGCCTATAACGCGAAGGAATGGCGCGAGGGCGCAGGGCTGGACGAAATTGCCTACAGCACGCGCTACATCAGCCGCCGCACCTGCCGCACGGTAGCAGAATACTGCTTCCGCTATGCGCGGCGCAACAATGCCACCGTCTTTGGCGGACCCAAATACACTGTCAGCCCGGTGTACGAAGGCATGTTCAAGGAAGAACTGGACGCCGCCGCCCAGCGCTACCCCGATGTGCGCTATAACCCGCAGTTGATTGACGCGACGTATGCGCTGCTGCTGGAAACCACCGGCGAACCCCTGGTCATCCCGGCGCTGAACCGCGACGGCGATACACTCAGCGATCTGGTGCTGAAGATGTTCGGCACGATTGCCAGCGCGGAGTCGATTATCCTCTCGTTTGACGAAGAATTTGAAATCAAGGTCGCCCTGACCGAAGCGCCGCACGGCACTGCCCCCAGCTTGCAGGGTAAAAACATCGCCAACCCGATGGCGATGATTCTGGCATGTGGCGCGGTGCTGCGCTATCTGCGCACTGAAGAAGGCTTGCGCGCCAGCCGTGCAGTCAGCGAGTCAGTGATGGAAGCGGTTTATGATGGCGTGCGCACCCCGGACATCGGCGGGCAGTCGATGACCTCAGAGTTCACCGACGAAGTGATTCGCCGTGTGCGCGCCAAGCTGGAAGTCTGGGAATCACTGGGACAGCAGTGATTTCGGCGGGGGCGGCACCACTGTCGCCCACCGCACACTTTGCTTCAGCCCATGCGCCCGGCAACCTCGTTGCGCGCGTAAATCAGCGCGGCATCGAGTGACTCGAATGCCCGCAGCCTGACAGCGCCCAACACAGCCGTGCTTACACCGTGGGTCACAGATTTGAGCAGGCGGCTGTCGGTCACGGCAAGGACTGCATAAAGATTGCCATGCTGAAAAAGCTGGCGCTGCCGTGTCATCTGCCCCACCCCGCCAACAACATCATTCAAGGTAAGCTGCGCCGCCGACAAATCAATAATCAGATAGACTTCCTCTCTCTGCGCGTCCAGCAGTGCCTGTGCTTCGTCAGCAACACGCACACCGTCACTGCTGACCGCATAGTCTTCGCCAAGCGCCAGCACGATAATTGGTTCTCTCGGCAGTTTTGCCAGTGCATAAGCCATGAGCATGCTCCCTTCAGCCTAGTTGATCGGCAAGCAAGCGGCGAACCACTACGTCTGTGGAAGGGGCTGGTCTGCAAAGCGCTGCGGAGATGTGCGCCTGGGGTACTGACTGGCGTGAGGACTGGTTGTTCTGCGGTGCGCCCCTGCACCACGCCCGCCGCACGTTCGGGCTGCAACTACAACCTTTGACGTTTAGTGTACCCCCAAAGCCGAGCAGACGTAAAGTTTTCCCCTGGCAGCCAACACCCCGATAAAACAAGACATTTTGCACTGCCCGGCGCAGTAGTTCTGCACATCACGTGAGATTTTTGTCACGTTGTGCCCTGCTATTGCAGTACAATAAAGAAAAAAATATGGGATACCCTTATGTACCTTTCTGCCGACCTCCCACTTGATGAACTGGTTGACCGCTTGACCACCCTCGCTATTACCGGAAACGACGCTCTGGTGTTGTTTGTTGCCGAACAGAATAAGCCGGATCTGCCTGCGCTCGCGGCACGCCTGAGCGCAAAGGGTGTGCGTGTTATTGGCGCGATGTTCCCCGCCGTGATTGCCGAACGCGAAGTCAGAACCAGCGGGCTGGTCGCGTTGGTGCAGCCGCTGGCAGCCGAACCGCTGTTTTTGAATATTGAGCATTTTGGCGCGCAGGACGAACTGCAACTGATGGCGCTGCGTTCGCGGCTGCAAGGGTTCGGGCAGCAGCGGATGGTGCTGGTGCTGATCGACAACGTTGGACCGCATCTGCTGGCGGCATTCTGCCAGCATCTTTACCGGCTGCTGGGCAGAAATCTCAACTACATTGGCGGCGGCGCGGGGTCTGCCACGCTGGAACCGGTGCCGTGTGTGTTTGACAACAGCGGCTATCACCCCGGCAAAGGCGCGGTGATTGTGCTGGACCGGGAGTCGCTGGTGGATTACAGTTACGGCTGGCGTGCGGTTGGCTTGCCGCTGCTCGCCACCGAAACCCATGACAACATCATCTACAAACTGAACGGCAAACCAGCGGCGGATGTCTTTCGCACGCAGTATCAGGTGATTACTGGCATGTCCATTCAGCAAGAGGACATCTCGGTTTTCAGCAGACTGCATCTGGGTATGTTCGCTTACCAGCGTGAAAAAATCATGCGCGCGATTCTGGGTGTTACCCCGGAAGGCGGTCTGGTGACCGGCGGCAGCGTGCCGCACAATGCGACGATCTTCATCATGGAAACCACGCCGGAGCAGATGTTCCGCGAGTCGCGTCGGGTCAGCGCCGAGATGTCCGACAAACTACGGGCAAACACCGATCTGCTGGTTGTCGAATGCATCACGCGCCATTTGATTCTTCAGCAGAAACTCAACGAAGAACTGCACGGCATCAGCGAAGCTATAGGCAACAAAGTGCGCGAAATGGTCGGGTTTCTGGCGCTGGGCGAAATCACCCGGCTGCACAACCTGGGCATCGAGTTTCTCAACGAATCGGTCGTGATTGGCGCGGCGCTGTAAACACGGGGCAGAGGCAGTGCTGCCGGGATAACATGCCCTGCCCCTGCCGTAATCACACCTCCACAGAACCGTCTGTCGCCGGCTGCTGCCCGTGCAGCACTCCGGCAGGCGCGCTGTAAAACTGGCGCGCCCACTGGCGGTATCTGCCTACGGGTCCATCGCCTTCTGCCAGGGCGGGCGGGCTGAGATACACCTTATTTTCCCAGATGGCAAAGTCCTGCCCGACATCATGCGCCAGCCCAAAGAGCACACCGCGTGACAGCGCTGCGTTGACCAGTGTTGGGGGGGCATAGCGCAGCGCCGCATGAACCTGTGCCGGGTCGGTGACCTTTTGCGCACTGGTCGCTACACGCAGGTGCACATGCTGCGCATCAACCGGTGTGGAAAGCACAAACAGCCGGGCATGAATGCCATAATCCTGCACGGTGACTTCGACAAACGAAAAGCCCAGCCCGTAAACATGCACATTGAACTCAGTGCGCGTCAGCATCAGGGTCCTGCCCAGCAGCTTCAGCGGGCGCTGCATCGCATAGCGCGCATGTAACGCTGTGCCTTCGGTGCGCAGCTCACTGCGCATCTCCACACCATGATAACCATGAACGGCGCGCAAATGCCCGATATCCACGCTGTTTTCGCTTGTTTCCTGCGGGTGACTGCGCAATCGCCACTGCCGCCGCGCCAGAGGCAGGGTCCAGCCGGTGGGGTCAAGCTGCGGGACTTCCCATGCGGGCGCGTTGTGCCCGGCGTCAAAGTAGACCAGCAGTATGCCGTGATTCTCACGCACATGCCAGGTACGCAGGCGCGCTTTCGGCGGCGGCTTGGTGCCATAGCCGGTGGCGATACAGACACCTTCGGTATCAAAACGGAAATCGTGGAACGGGCAGTTGATGGTTTCACCGATGACTTTGCCACCATGCCCCAGATGTGCCCCCAAATGTGGGCAGAACGGGTCAATGGCGCACACCTGCCCGGACGCCGTGCGGAACAGCACAACATCTTGCCCTGCCAGCGGGCGTGTCAGCACACCCCCGCGCGGCAGTTCATCGGAGAAGCCCAGCGCATACCAGCCATTCGGGTAAGGAGGAAGCTGTGCAATTGTAGTCATAAGACAAGGCGATGATCCTGACAGCGGACACTACCGCCCATTGAAGCACAAAGCGGTATGGCGGGCAAACGCCGCGTTTGCTTCCCCTGCCCGCCAGTTCTCAAATCTGTGCGCCCTTCAGTGCGCGGCATTAGTGCGCGGCATTAATGCGCGGCATTAGTGCGCGGCATTAGTGCGCGGCATTAATGCGCGGTTTCAGCACCCGCGAGGAAACCGCGCAGCACCGCCACAAAGCGCTCGAAGGCGTCAAACGGGATGAAATGCCCGCTGTCTTCAAGATGCACATGTTCGCCATGCCGCAGGTTGTCCAGGTACACTGCCTGCCCGTGCGCAGTGTCCGCACCCGGCATCATCGGGCGGGCGGTCAGCAGCAGCGCCGGGCAGGTAATCTGCGCGATGGTCTGCGGGTCTTCAAACAGGTAGCCCAGCGCGGACGCAAGCCGCAGGAATGTCGGGTCGAACTGTGCCTGTCCCTCTATAAAGCTGACATAATCCGCCTCGTCCCACAGCGGCGCGCCGGGCGGCAGCAGCCGCAGCCCGGTGTGCAGCCGTTCGGCGTGACTCTGGCTGCGCAGTTTTTGCATCGTCTCGTAGATCGCCTGCAACCACAGTGGCGGTTCCGCGCTGTTGTTCAGCGCCTGCCCGATGCCACCTGCATAAAAACTGCGCAGCGCCGGGTCGACCAGCACCACCCCGCGCAGGGATACTGCTGCCGCCAGTCTGCCTGCAATCTCTGCGCCCATCGAATGCCCAATGACGAATGGCGTTTCCAGCCCCAGCGCTGTGATCAGTGTGACCATATCTCTGACCATCAGGCTGGCGCTCAGGGTGTTCGCTACGCCGCCGGTGCTGCCATGCCCACGCTGGTCAGGCATGATCAGGTCATAATCCGCTTCCAGCGCCTGCGCCGTGCGCAGCCACATCAGCCCATCCACCTGGATGCCATGCAGCAGCAGCAGCGCAGGTTTTGCGCCGGGAGTCCCGCTGCCCGTGCGGGTGTAGTGAATTGCTGTACTATCCTGGGCGATGACGGTGCCGTGCTGCCAGTGTGCCGGAAGCAGTGCGGAAAGTGGGCGGTACGCGGTCACCGCCGCTGCATGCGGATGCTGCAGGATCATTCTGCTGCTCCTGTTCCCTATCGATTGCACTGCCAGCGTAAGCTATCACGTGACGTGAGAGTCAAGAGGTCTGGTGTGACATTCTGGATCAGGCGCTGCTGATCATCTGCCTGAGCATTTCTGCCGGGACGCCCGCCCCGTGCAGCAGTTGGCGCACCAGCAGCGATTCGCAGATCAGTGTGAACAGGAGTTGGTTGAGTAGACCTGCTTCGGTTCGAGCATTTGCTACCGCAGTATCCACCGACTGCTGCGCGCGGGGGGTCAGCGCCAGCGTTTGCGCGGCGCTGCAAACAGGACACGGCAGTGTTTCGACCTGCGCCGCCACCTGGGCATAACTGACCGGCAGCAGATACGCCGTGCTGTTTTCGCCCAACCGCAGCAGCCCCAGCAGCAGATGTTCGCTGCGGACAAACTTGTGCCCTGCCCGTGCGGCTTCTTCGCGGGCATATGTCAGCACCGCTTCAAGTGTGGCGGTCATCCGGCGCTGCCCGCGGCACCCAACTGCGCCAGCAGGTCGGCAGCGTGCCGCTGGTGCTGCTGGCGGGTTTCGCCCTCGCTGTAGCGTGCCAGCAGCGTATGCACCAGCGCCGCCTCGTAGGGCATGGCGTGCTGCTGCGCCAGCGCCAGCGCCCGTGCCCACAGCCGCCGTGCCCCGGCATGGTCGTCTTGCAGCCAGCGCACCCAGCCGCGATACAGCGCCGCGCGTGCCCTGCCGTTGGGATAGATGCGCGCATAGCGCCCCAGCAGCTTAACGGCAGAGCGGGCATGTGCCTGCTGTGCCCGGTCACCCAGTTCCCACAGGGAAAGGTACGTTTCGGCAATGCCCGTATACGCGGGCAAACTCGATGGCGCGGTAGGCAGTCCTTTGATATAGGGCATGCCCGCCTGCGCGTAGTGCAGCGCGTGTTCATGATCGCCCTGCTGCAAGCAGGCGCTTGCCAGCACGCCGTGACAGTTGCCCAGCGTAATACCGTCCTTGTTGTGCGCCTGCAATGCCAGCGCGCGTTCTGCCAGCCGGATTACTTCTGTTGGGGCAGCGCCCAGCCGCTGCAAACAGATCGCCTGGTTAATCAGCGCCCAGCCCTGATGCAGCACATTGGCACCTTTTTCGGCAATCTGCTGCTGCCTGCGGGCGGTGTCCAGCGCATCGTTGAGCTTGCCCTGATCTTCAAGGGCGACCAGATAGATATTGCTGATTTCGGTCCAGTGCAGCCAGTCCAGCGCCTGTGCGAAGCTCTCCCGCGCGCGCAGAGACAGCCGTTCGCCGCTTTCCCACGCCCCCACCGAAACATCGTGCAGCGCCACCACCCGCAGGGCGGCAGCCCAGCGTACCTCGTCCATCCCGACGGGAGGATCGCTTTCACTGCCGAGTGCGCGCAGTGCCAGCCGCCGGTAATGGCGTGCGGCATGATGCAGCCCGGCAACCAGCGCGGCGATAGCGTTGTTTGCCAGCGCCTGTGCCAGTTCGGTGTTATCGCCGCCGCGTTCGGCACAGTTTGCCGCCAGCACACAGGCATAAACAGACTTGAACGAGTCGTTTTGCAGGTAGGCGGTTTCGCTGAATTGCAGGAACACCCGTGCGGCTTCCACATCCTGCGGGCGCGACCGATGACGCAACACCGCCGGGCGCAGGCGGTAGAATACCTGCCGGGCGGTTGCCAGCAGGATGCGCAGTGCCATGCTGCCGGTGCTGTGCGGAACAGAAACATTGAGCAGCGCTGCCGCCTGCCGCTGGTACGCCTCGCTGTGAACCAGGTCGCCCGCGCCGGTGTAGCTGGCGGCGAGCAGACGCGCCAGGTACGCCTGCTGCTGCACTGGGCTGTCCCCGGCAAGTGCCAGCGCACGTTCCAGAAAGCGAATCGCGTGCTGATGTGCGCCCAGCTTCACGGCATTTTCGCCTGCTGCCGTCACTGCGAGCAGTTCCTTTGCCGGGTCGCCCGCCTGCCGCCAGTGGTGTGCCAGTTTTTCGCTGCGTTCGGGGTAAAGCTGCTCAACAGCGCAGGCAATCTGGCGGTGCAGCGCCGCGCTTTCGGCAGGGTCGAGGTCTTTCAGCAGCCCGTCGCGCAGCTTGTCATGCGCAAAGCGGTAGGCAAATTCGGTCTGCCGCCCTTCCTGCACTTCCAGCACAGCGCTTTCGGCACACACTGCCAGCCATTCCTGCCAGTCGGCATCGGGCGCGGCGGCGCGCAGCAGCGGCATATCCACCTCGCGCCCGGCAACTGCCGCCAGCCGCAGCAGCGGATGCAGGTCGTCGGGCACACGGCTCAGACGGCGCTGAATGACTGCGGCCATTCCCCCGGCAAAGACCGAGTCGGGCAGGGTGGTGTAACCCACGCGGTCTAGCTGCCCGGCATTTTCCGCCAGGGCACGAATCACTTCGATCAGGAAAAATACGTTACCCTCAGTTTCGTGCTGTAAGAACTCGACGACCTGCGGTTCGCCGCCACTTTCACCGAGGATGGACGCACTCAGGTCAGCGATACTCTCCGGCGACAGCCGCGTGAGTTTCAGCATTTGTGCGCCGGGCAGCAGCATGGGCAGGTCGGCACGCTCGTCATCGCGGAAAGCGCCGACGATCATCAGCGGCAGATCCGCTGCGGCGCGCTGCACCCGCCCCAACAGCGCGACACTGTTTTTGCCCGACCAGTGCAGGTCTTCCAGCAGCAGCAGCGCGGGCTGTTTCAGGCGTTTGAATGCTTCTTCGCTCACCGCTTGCAGCCGTTCCTGCGCTGCCTGCACATCGAGCTGTGGCGCGGGCAGCACCTCCATCCCGGTGACGCGGGCGATATCCGGCACCAACTGCTGCAAGACGCCGGCTTCCTGCGGGGTCAGGTCAATATACAGGCTGAGCAGGCGCAGCGGTTCACGCCAGACCTGATAGGGCATGCTGGCATCGCTGGTGGACTGCCCGCGCAGCACCAGCACACCCTCTACCAGCGCGTGTGTGCGCAGTTCGTCAAGCAGGCGGCTTTTGCCAACGCCGCTCTCGCCGCCGACCAGCCAGAGTGTACTGCGCGAGGTTTCACGGGTGGTGGCAAGCGCTGCGACGAGCGTGTTGAATTCCTCTGCCCGCCCGACAAACTGCGCCGCTTGCAGGAAGCTCTCGCGCACTGCCGCCGACTCAAAGCGCTGCTGCTGCCCGGTTGCCTGGGCATAAGCGGCAAGCACTTCCCCGGCATCGGCAAAACGTGCTGCCGGATCTTTTGCCAGCAGGCGGTTGAGCGCGTTCGCCAGTTGTTCATCCACGTCCAGCAGGCTGACATCCGGCGTGACCGTCAGGACTTCGCTCAGCAGCAGGTTGATATCCTGCACATGGAACGGATGCTGCCCGGCGAACAGCTCGTAAGCGATCAACCCCACCGCGTACAGGTCCGAGGCTTTGCTGACGCCTCTGCCCTGCAACTGCTCCGGGGCAATATACGCCAGCGTGCCACCGACCATGTCTTCGTGGTCGGCACGTTCGCGTGCCAGCGCCAGCCCAAAATCAAGCACTTTGACCAGCGGCGCGCCATCCTGCTCGACCACCTGCACGTTGTCCGGCTTGATGTCGCGGTGAATAATGCCGCGCCGGTGCAGATAGGCGAGTGCCTGAAACGTCTGCACCAGCAGATCAACGCGCACGCTGTTGGGGCGGTCTTTCCCGGCTGCGGTGATCGGACGGGCGTTTTCGAGCAAATCCATTGTGTAAAACGGGTAACCATCCGCGTCGAAACCGTAGTCCAGCACGCTGATAAT